>JAUCGD010000413.1 GCA_030377945.1 Desulfobacterales bacterium HSG17
GGGGTGAGAGAGGGGGTAGGGGGGGTGTGGGATTGGTGGGTGGATGGGGCGGGGAGCGGGGGGGTCTAGACCCTGGGGTTCGTCGGCAGCGTCAGATGTGTATAATGTACAGTGATATATAAAAAAGATATGACAATATAGGGAAAGGGCTTTTGTATTCCCTGGAGAGAGGTGCAGGCATAACACAGACATCCTGCTCCCAGGGCTACATATATGTTGGTAAGCAGGAGAAAACGCTGGATTGCAAATAAATGTTTTTTCCATGCAGGCTCTTTGTTAAAAGGCAGGGCTTCTATGGATCTGTATATTTTTTTTATAATCCAGTTCGGGGTTGAGGCTCCTGCTGTTATACCTATCTGGTTTACGTCTGCAAGGGATTTAACATCCAGTTCCGCTTCTGTTTCTATATGAAAAGCAGGTTTTCCTGCTTCCTGCACAACTTCTGCAAGCCGCTGTGTATTTCCGCTGTTATATCCTCCCACCACAACAACTGCATCAACAGATTCTGCAAGCCTTTTTGCTTCGGCCTGGCGCCGCTCTGTTGAATCACAGATCGTATCAAATACCTTATAGTGCCTGTGTTCATGGGCTGCCCATTTTTTTACTGCATCATAAAACAGGGTATTCTGGGTTGTCTGGGCAACGATAATGGCTTTTTCAAAGGAAGGAAGGACTTCCAGGTCATGAATCCTGTCCACAACAATCCCTTTGTCCTCTGCATAACCCAAAAGCCCCACCACTTCAGGATGATCTTTGTCTCCTATGATAATAGAAGCATATCCTTTTTGTGCATGTTTACGGATAATGGTTTGAACCTTGATGACACGGGGGCATGTGGCATCAATAACCGTAAAGCCTGCATTTTCAAAAAGCATTTTGGTATCAGGGGGAACGCCGTGGGCGCGGATTAGTACTGTTCCGGTTCCTTTTTCAGGGATAGTGTCCAGTACGGAGATTCCCTTTTCTTCCAGGAGATTTAAAACCTGGGGATTGTGAATAAGAGGCCCGAATGTATAAATAGGCGGTTTATGGGCATGGGATGCATCCAGGGCAAGTTCAACAGCCCTTTGAACCCCCATGCAAAAACCTGCTGTTTTGGCGATAGATATTTTCATGAGTTTATTTTTTTAAGAAAAATCTTGTGGTCAACCAGGGAAAGGGAATGAATCTGCGCTTTGATAAATTTCTGTTCCCCGAAAATATTGACAATATTAATGCCTTCATCTTCCGGTTCAACAGTATCAACAGATTCCATAATCAGTACAGGGTCATTGTTTTCAATCAGATAAGCATTTGCTTCGCACATAATCTTCACCTCATTTTGTGTTCTTCAAAATATTTCTTAAGTTTTCCTGTATTAAAGCATCAATCAGATGGGGAAGTGGTGCTGATGAAAGTCCGACAATTTCAAGGTTTTCTTGTGAAAGAGGCAGCAGAAGCTTTTTAGCCTGACAGGAAGCCACAGCTTCGGCTATTTTCGGAGTAACCTCACCCATCATGGCTTGAGCCATAATAATACCCACAGGCCCTATGACAACATCTGCTTTTTTTACTGTCTGAACAATTGCATTTTCACCTGAAGCTCCCCTGTTGGCACGGGCTTTCAGCATCTGGGCTGTGGCAATGGCATTTGTTCCCAATGCTGTAACATCAATACTTTCTTCAAAATATTCTTTAAGTTTTTTGATAATGGCGCTGCCAATACCGCCCCCCTGGCCGTCAATTACACAAATATGCTTCATATTCTACTCTGCATTCAGAAGGTCTATAAGCCGGTTAAGATCATCATCATTGTAAAATTCAATTTCCACCTTTCCCTTGTTTCCCCGGCGTTTGATCTGTACTTTAGTACCATAATGCCGGGAGAGTTTTTCAGCAAGATCTGAAAAGTAAATCACATCAGAGCCAGGTTCAGGAGGGAGCGGGTCTTTTTTTTCTTCTTTCAAGCGACTTACAAGCTGTTCAGTTTCTCTTACGGAAAGCTTGTTTGAAATAACCTGGCCCCATGCTTCTATCTGGTTTTCAGGAGTGTCTGCACCAAGCAAAACCTTGGCATGTCCCAGACTCAGGGTATTGTTTGATATGCTTTCCCGAATCTGCTCAGGAAGCTGCCTCAGCCTGAGATAATTGGCAACAGCAGACCTGCTTTTTCCCACACGCTCGGACACCAGTTCCTGGGTCAGGTCAAATTCTGCCATAAGCCGGTAATAGGCTTCAGATTCTTCCATTGGGTTGAGGTCTTCACGCTGAATATTTTCAACAATGGACATTTCAAGGAGTTTTGCATTGCTGAGATCACGTATTATAACCGGAACCTGTGTCAGACCTGCCATTTTGGCTGCTCGAAGCCTGCGTTCACCTGCAACAAGCTCATATCCATCTGTATTTTGACGTACCACAAGGGGCTGGATAATCCCCTGCTCCTGTATGGACTGACTCAGTTCAGCCAGCTCATCTTCAGAAAATTTCCGCCTGGGCTGATAGCGGTTCGGATGTATCTGCTTGATGTCGCAGTTTATATATTCTTTCTGGGACTGAGGGGGGGGGCGGAGATTCAGTATTTTGAATCAGCGCACCAAGTCCCATTCCCAGAGCCATTTTTTTTCTCTTTTTCATGGGTGAGCTTTCCTGATCTTTTTGACCTTTCTGCATTCAGTACCTTTTGAAATTATTTTTCCGAATTCAATACTTCTTTTGCAAGAGCCGAATATCTTTTGGCCCCAATAGAAGCAGGATCATAAAGTAATATGGGTTTTCCAAAACTTGGAGCTTCACCCAGACGAACATTTCTGGGAATTGCTGTTTCAAAAACCCGTTCCTTTCCCTGGAAAAATCTTTGAGCTTCTTCTGCAACCTGATGAGCCAGGTTAGTGCGCTGGTCAAACATGGTCAGCAGAATGCCGCAGATTTTAAGAGAGGGATTTAAGCTGTTGTTAATAAGTTCTTTAGTCTGCAATAACTGCCCAAGCCCTTCCAGGGCATAAAATTCACATTGAAGTGGTATAAGCAGGGAATCTGATGCAGTCA
>JAUCGD010000414.1 GCA_030377945.1 Desulfobacterales bacterium HSG17
AATACATAGAGTTATTTTCTAAATTTTCAACTATGCTTTTATAGCATTCAGCAACTTGAATTAGCAAGGAAAAATATATTATTCATTCTGTATTTCCGTTTCAGAAGATTCGGGATTAATATAACGGATAATACCCCGTACAGTTTCTACTGCCATATTTTTAAGACTTTCCCCGCCTTCATCTTCACCTGATTTCCACACAGCCCATGCACTGTAATAGGTTCTTCTGGCGTTTTTGGTCAGGCGGCATCCTTCCCTTGCACTTGTTCTGAAATCGCCTGGAACCAGGGGATTGTCCAGCAGATTTAAAACAAAACGGTCAATTACAGGGCGTATGGGTTCAAGAATATCCAGTACAAGATTCTGACGCCCTGTTTGCAGCGCATGAAAAAAACCGATACACGGATCAAGCCCTCTTTGCTGTACCACCCTCAGAACTTCACCTGCTGCTATCACATAACTGAGAGAAAGAAGTGCATTTACCGGATCAAGCGGGGGACGGCGGTTTCTGCCGGTAAACCGCCATTTTTCTTCCAGGAAATTAGTGAAACCTTTAAAGTATGCCGCTGCTGCCGCACCTTCATGACCCATCAGCTCGTTGCTGTTTCCTGCTTTGTCCAGATCATTTCTGATATTGTTTATCTGGGTGGAAAAAGGAAAGGCGGTACCCTGTGATTTATCCATATCTTTTATAACTTCTTCCTGGCCTTTCAATTTATTGTTCACCAGCCATCTTCCTACCTGCATGGCAGTTTCTTTATTCCGGGCAGATTCATACTGCTTTATCCTGTTAACAATATTGACAGAAAGCCCGGCTCCCATATAGGCAGATTTTCCTGTTCCCCTTGAGGGCAGCAGTACCGCAGGTATATTATGCTCAGCCAGGCTGCGCCATACATCGCAGGAAATCATGGGTCTGCCCATTACAACCAGTTCCCGGACCAGGTTCAGGGGAATTTTTTCAGGATTGCAACCGGGCTGGTCAATGCGCAATATATTGTTTTCCATTCTGACAATGAGTTCTTTTTTATCAAGAATTAAGCTTAGTTCTGACATTATGCCTCCCTGTTTCTTGAATCAGGTTTACTGATGAGTGTAAAAATATTTTTCAGCCATCTGCTGTTTTTTCCTTTAACTTTGGGCTTCTTTTTGGTGGGCATGGTAATCCGTTTTTCACTTCCGAAATAAATTGTTGGAATTTCTGCCAGGGGGTTAGGGCCGTTTGTCCATACGTCAGCAGGTCTGGTAATTGGATAGGCACGCAGATCATCTTCGGCCGGTTTCATTAGTTTTCCTATCCTGTCCATTATATTTTCAATTTCATTCTCATTTCCTTTAATAAAGAAAACCGATTTTTGGGCTGCAATTCCCTTTTTTTTTATTTGGCGGTGAATTTTTGCCAGCCGTTTGGGATCAGCAATATCATAGGCTATCATATACCATGCAGTACGTTTCATTATATCTCCTTTGAAAAGGGTTTGGGCCGACCGAAAATATTTCCCGGTTCAACTGATATGCATCATAGAGTTTTTTGCTGCTTCTTTTCCCACTCCCCGGAATAATATTTTCCGATGGGTTTCGACCCAGGCCATCATAACAGAATCGGTTTTTGGATCAAGATCACGGCTGAGTTGAATAAAAAGCTCCTGTGCCTGATTTAAGTTCAAATAGCATTCATGCACGGATTTCTGTCCGTCAATGCGCCAGTTTTTCAGTATTTTGTGTACCCTGCGCCGTGTTTTGTTTTTACTTATATCATAGGCAACAATGATTTTTCTGGCTCTGGTCACAGATTTTTCTCCTTTTTAAATTTTGATTTTTGGCAGTTTTTTTCCTAAAAAAATAATGGCGGGTCCGGCTTTGACTACCTTTGTTTTGTCCTTATTCAGTTCCAGTGCCAGTTTTTTAAGACATTTTTCCACAAAGACCTTGGCTTTATCTGCATCGGATTTTGTTTTGGCAAATACAAGAAAATCATCTGCAAATCTCACAAACGGAAGATTTCTTGCTGACAATTCCCTGTCAAAATCATTAAGATACAGATTGCAGAGAAACGGAGAAAGGATAGAACCCTGGGGAATACCTTTGGCTTGGGCAAGAAATCCCCGTCGGTGTGTACCGGAGTCCAGCCATTTTTTTATCAGACTGCATATATCAGCATCTTTAATCAGGGCTTTAACCTTTTTCATCAGGGGACTGTGGGGAATATTGTCAAAAAAACTTTTTATGTCGGCATCCACTGCCCACTGAGTACCGCACAGCATAAATTCCCGGCATTTAGCCAGGGCCATACCAATATTTCTGCCCCTGCGGTATCCGAAACTATTATCATGAAATACAGCCTCTCCTAAAGGGGTGATAACAGAGAGAACCGCACTCTGTGCAACCTTGTCCCGCAGGCAGAGAGCACTGATAACACGCTGCCTGCCGTCACCTTTGCTTACAGGGAAAAAACGCACCTGTCCCGGACGATAAACCCCTGATCTCAGTTCATCTGAAAGTTTCAGCAGGTGAAAAGCCAGATTCGGTTCCATATCCCGCCTTGAAATTCCCGGCTGCCAAACAGCCTTGTCGTTTTTGTGTTTTCGCCATGCACAGTTAAGCGTTTCAGGTGATGCGGATTTTATGAGCAGTTCGGACATGATAAACCTCCTGTTATTTCAGTTTTTCAGACAGCCATTTATGAAAGTTCTGTTCGCTAATCCTGAGTTTTTCTTTTAATGATTTTGTTGAATCATCAGTTGTTTCTTTTAATTGCGAAAGCAGTTTCGGTCCGTAAACCTGATACAGCAGATAGTTACTCACACGGGGAGAGGAGTCAATCAGCATTGAAGTATCAAAATTTCTGGCATCCACATAAATTTCCCTCAGATTTATGGTGTCCTTGGCAATTAAATCAAATCCTCTGTCTGTATGAATAATATGAAAATTGAAAATAAAACCGGTAAAAAAACATATGACTATTAAGAATAAATATTTCATTTTTCCTCCTTGCTAATGATGATAAGTACCTAAGCAAATATTT
>JAUCGD010000415.1 GCA_030377945.1 Desulfobacterales bacterium HSG17
ATTATCACTCAACTGATTTCTTGGGGCTTGTGTTCTCCCAAAACAGTAAGTCTTATAATCACAGACCAGTGCAATCTTTATTGTAAACACTGCTGGCCTGACAGCGGTAATTATGATGAGTCTTCTGCTGTGCCTTTTAAATCATTGAAAAAAATTATTACAGAATTTGCAGACATGGGCGCAGAAAAAATCATTTTAACAGGGGGAGAACCACTGCTCCATCCTGACTGGCATGAAATTCTCAAATATACCTGCTCACTTACAACAATAAAGAAAATCTGCCTCCAGACCAATGCCACGATCCTGACCCGGATTCATGTTAAAGCCCTGGCAGAGTTCAGAGAAAATATAACATTTCAAATAAGCCTTGAAGGGGCTGATGCAAAAAAGCATGATTATATCAGGGGTCAGGGAAGTTTTGACCGGACAATTAAAGGCTTGAACCTTTTGCTTGAATATGGACTCGGACAGCAGACCTGTGTTGCATTTACAGAGATGTTCCATAATTTTGACGATATTGCAAAAGTTCTTGATTTGGCATTTAAAATGGGGATTGGCAGCTTTGTAAGTAATACCCTTGTCAGCGGAGGCCGGGCTGCACGTACAGATGAACTACGGTCTCCAGAACCTTACCAGTATATAGAACTCCTGAATTTATACCAAAATGATGAAACATTTAAAATACAATATAATCAAATTGGAAGCATTGCAGCAATAGAATGGAAAAAAGGGCAGTCAGAAAGCGGAGCAGGTCATTGCTGCACTTTTATTGAAAATCCATATGTTACATCCAAAGGTATAATGTATCCATGTGTAATGCTCCATGCAAAAGAATATGCAGCAAAAGATGTTTATAACAGACCTCTGAATGAAGCTGTTGCAGAGGCAGTTCCGAAATGGATAAAGCTTAATAAAATCAGGAAAAAACGCACTCTGGAAATAGATGCCTGTCAAAAATGTCCTGATTTGTCGCATTGTGCCTGCGGATGTATGGGCAGAGCTTTTGCTGCTCACAGCAGTTTCATGTCAGCAGAAGACCGCTGCGATTTAAGACGTGCGGTTTATAACTGGAATGAACAATTATGAAAAAAGATTAAACTTATGAATCTTTTTATAAAGGGTTTTCCGGTTTATCCCAAGAATTTCAGCAGCTTTTGTCTGATGACCGCCTGTTTGATCCAGAACTGCCAGTATATGCTCCTTTTCCATTTCTTCAAGGGTTTTAGTTGAGGATTCCGGAATTTTTTTATTTTTTTTTAGATGCTGTGGAAGATCATCAGGCATAATGGTATCGGAATCGGCAAAGAGCAGGGCTTTAGTTATGGCTGATTTCAGTTCTCTTACATTTCCGGGCCATGAATATTCTTCTAAAATCAGGGCTGTTTCCGAAGATATTTTAATTTTTCTTTCCTTGTCTTTGTATTGCTCAAGCAAATGCCGAGACAGGGGCATAATATCTTCAGGCCTGTTTCTCAGGGGCGGAATTTCCAGGGAAATTACATCCATGCGGTATAATAAATCTTTTCTCAGAAGACCTTTTTCAACAGCTTCATGCAGGTCAATATTTGTGGCAAGGATGATCCTGGTATCAACACTGATTTCCCTGTTTTCTCCTACACGCCGAAATTTCCCTGTTTCCAAAAATCTCAAAAATTTTTTTTGCAGATCAAGATCAATATTACCGATTTCATCCAGGAAAAGGGTTCCCCTGTTACTTTTTTCCACTAACCCTTCTTTTCTTTCTGCTGCCCCTGAAAAAGCTCCTTTCCTGTGCCCGTAAAGTTCACTCTCTGCAAGATTATGATTGAGCATACCGCAGTCCAGTGTAATGAAAGGACCTTGTTTTTTTTTACTGCAAAGATGAATATGGGTTGCCAGAACATCTTTGCCCACACCTGTTTCTCCCAGAATCAGGATTGTGTTATCAGTGGGAGCCACACGCTTAATTATCCTGTAAATATCCTGCATTTCAGGGGCAGGGCATTGTATAAACTTCCTGTCTTCATACCGAACATTGCTTATCTTGTCATCTGTGCTGTCAAAACCTGTTCTCTTATCTTTTATAACCTGCCTTGCCAGGAACAGAAGTTCATCCAGCTTAAAAGGCTTGGTTATATAGTCTCTTGCCCCCAGCTTTATGGATTCAACTGCTGATTTTACTTCCCCGTGACCTGTTATCATAATTACTTCAGTGGAAGAGGATTTCCGTTTCAGTTTTTTAAGGGTTTCAATACCGTTAATTCCAGGCAGTTTAAGGTCCAAAAAGACCAGATCAAATTTATAATTTTCAGCAATTTCAAGCCCCTGTTCCCCGCTTTCCGCTGTTGTAACCTCAAAGCCTTCTTCGGAAAATTCATTTTGGATCAGGCGCAGAATATTTTTCTCATCATCAATTGCCAGTATTTTTCCAGGCTCCATTTATCAGACTCCTTGCTTATCATTTAAAAATATTCTTTTTCAGATTAAAATATTCTTTGATTCAGGACAAAATTGCCGGAAACATCAACATGACAGTATTTCCATGCTCTTGTGTATGTTTTGAACGAATATCCCCTTTATGATGCTGAATTATACTGTAACATATTGACAGATCAAGTGTCATTTCATTTTCTACTTCTTGTGCAGCAGACAAGGAATAGAGACTGCTTTCAGATAATTCATCAGAAAGAAAGCCTTTGGGATCCGATATTATGATTTCAATCCTATCTCCGTCATTCCTGGTAATTATGGAAAAAGCTCCTCCTTTATCTGGAACGTTAAAGAGATTTTTAATAAGATTTAAAAACAGATGCTTTAACTGGGGTTCTTTGCCGAGAATTTTGTTAAACCCGGTTGAAAGATGATTTTGAAAATCTATCCTGATATTATTATCCTTTGCATGCTGCCTTATCAGCACTAAGGTATTTTTAATAATTTTATCAATTTCCACTGACTCGTATTCATCTGAAGAATTACGGGTAAAATCGCGCAGTCTTTCAATGATCTCCTTGCATCGATATGCTTCATTATTGAT
>JAUCGD010000416.1 GCA_030377945.1 Desulfobacterales bacterium HSG17
TTAAGGGCGACATCTGCGCTTTGATTGCATTTGAATTCAATTATATATGCTTTGTCAGGAAATTCCATTGCCAAATCAATCCTGCCGTCACAAGTGAGGACTTCACTATTTGCGTTAACGCCGGAGGCACAGACCATCAGGTAGAAAATCGTGTGAAAATATGCTTCATCACGTTTGCTTTCAATACTGTATGGAATGGATGCAAATATTGCTTTCATGGTTTCTATAAATGCGTCCATATCTTCAGCAAGAAGGTATTCAGCAAGCAGTACAAAACGGGAACGGTCGGAAATTCCCTTAGTATATGAATGCAGCAGAGTTTCCAGGAATGCAATTTTAACTTCCTGATTGGGATAACCAAAACCATATAACCTGCCTCTTACATTTTTTATTGTAACATAACCGGTCTGGAAAAGCAGTGCTTCCGGTTTTAAATCATCAAGATCATACATGGAAAATATGGATTCTACTGCATTCATATCTTCTATTTTGGGCAGATACCAGTTGTTTCCTTTTAGGAGATTTATCAAAAATGTCGGGGTTCCAGTTTCAAACCAGTAGTGTTTAAAAGCCTGTTCATATAGTGACTTTAAGACGGAAAAAGGATTGTAAACCTTAATATCTTTTTCTGAAAAACGATAACCGTTGTAATGTCTTTTCAGTTCCTGGATAATATGTTTCTGCGGCAGATTGTATTCTTTTGCAAATTTTTTAACATATCCTCTAAAACAGGTTTCAAGCTCAGACTGGGTATATCCTAACATTTCCGCATAATACCTGTTCATGCTAATGTCGTTGAGATTATTAAGTTCAGAAAATATTGAAACACGGCTGAACTTTGAAACTCCTGTTAAAAATACAAATCTAAGAAAGGGAACAATATTTACGCCTTTTAATATTCCAAAAAAATACTTCATAATATCTCGGTTCTGTGCAGCTATTTCAAGCCCGTCTTTGCCTTTTCCAAGATGAGAGATAATGGGTTTGTCATATTCATCAACAAGAACAGCAACCGGAAGTTCAAACTTTTTTGACAGAGACAAAATAAGTTCTTTAAATTGAATTTCAACAAAATCGCTTTCAATTGAAACATTATAATTTTGGGCTGTCTGTTTTAAAGTCATGGATAGCGATTGTTTGAATATTTCAGGATTCTGATGGGGAATTTCATTAAAATCAATGAGAATAACAGGATATTCTTTCCATTCCCATTTATCTGCTATCCACAAATCTTTGAATAGTTCTTTTTTTCCTTGAAACAAGCAGTTAAGAATGGAAACTAACAGAGATTTTCCAAATCTCCTTGGCCTGGAAAGAAAATAATATATTCCTTCATCAATCATCTTGTAAATATAGCGGGTTTTATCAACATAAAGCTGATTATTTTGACGGATAATTTCAAATGATGAATTGCCTATGGGCAGTTTTTGAAGTTTTTTCATGGGCTATCCTTTCTTTTGAAACTTGTTAATCCCTAACCCTAATAACCACCCGACGGTTTTTACCGTATGCTTGGGGGGCTTGATTTCATTTCCTTTATCATCATAGCATTTTGTCTGCTCTGTGTCCGGGATGCGAAAGGCTGATGCTTGTGTAAATGCTGTGAAGATAATGCAGAACAGGATTATTGTTGTTTGTTTTGGCATTTTTGGTGTTCCTTATTCTTTTCCTTTGTTTTGAACCATGATTAAATGATTAAATGATTTACTATGAATATTCATGGGAATATTCATGGGAATATTCATGGGAATATTCATGGGAATCATGAAAATCATTTAATCATTGTCCAGTTTCCATTCTGATATATTCCGTTTTTCCGTATCAAAATTAATTCCCATGAGGATTATCTTTTTCTCGCTTTGCCGGTATTTGAGGGCATAGTTTTTATCCCGTATCTGCTTAAGGGCAGCATCTGCGCTTTGATTGCATTTGAATTCAATTACATATGTTTTATCAGGAAATTCCATTGCCAGATCAATTCTGCCGTCGCAGGTCAGTACTTCGCTATTTGCGTTAACGCCGGAGGCACAGACCATCAGGTAGAAAATCGTGTGAAAATATGCTTCATCACGTTTGCTTTCAATACTGTATGGAATGGATGCAAAGATGGCTTTCATGGTTTCTATAAATGCGTCCATATCTTCAGCAAAAAGGTATTCAGCAAGCAGGACAAAACGGGAACGGTCGGAAATACCTTTGATATATGAGTGCAGCAAGGTTTCAAGGAATGCGGTTTTGACTTCCTGATTGGGATACCCAAAACTATAAAGCCGGTTTTTTACATTTTTAATGGTAACATAACCGGTCTGAAAAAGCAGTGCTTCAGGTTTTAAATCATCAAGTTCATACATGCTGAATATGGATTCAACAGTCTGCATCTCTTCAATTTTCGGCAGATACCAGTTAGCTTCTTTAAGAAGGTTTACAAGAAAAGTCGGGGTTCCGGTTTCAAACCAGTAATGTTTAAAAGCCTGATCTGACAATGAGTTCAAAACGGAAAAGGGATTGTAAACCTGACTTTCTTTTTCTGAAAAACGATAACCATTGTAGTGTATTTTCAGTTCTCTGATGATCTGCTCAGAAGACTGACTGTATTCTTTTGCAAAGCTTTCTATATGGTCTGTGAAACAGGTTTCAATTTCTGTCTGGGTATAACCGAGCATTTCAGCGTAATGCCGGTTCATGGTAATATCTTTCAGGTTGTTAAGCTCTGAAAAGATAGATACTCTGCTGAATTTTGAAACACCGGTAATAAAAACAAAGCGCAATACAGAAGAAACCTCACCGCCTTTGATTACCCCAAAAAAATATTTCAGGATGTCCCTGTTTGCTCTGGCCGTTTCAAGGGCTTTCTCACCTTTGCCCAGGTAATCTATTAAAGGTTTGTCATATTCATCAATCAGAATGACAACCGGGATTCCGGTCTTTTGATACAGTGCCAGGATGAGTTCTTTAAACTGCTCTTTTAATAATGACTTTTTAAGAACTATATTATATGTCTGTG
>JAUCGD010000417.1 GCA_030377945.1 Desulfobacterales bacterium HSG17
ATTGAAGGTTTTTTGTCCTTAGCCGTATTATCCTGTTTACCTGATTTATCTGGCTGCTGCTGTGTTTCATCATATTGTCCGCAGGGCAGATATTCCTTTGGTTCTGAGCCTGATATAAAAGGTATTGCAATCGTTCCGGGACAGGATTCATCCCTTAAAAAACCTGATTCAGGGTCAACTGTAACCCATTTGACATTTCCAGGAGACATAAATTTTAAAGGTGTGTTCAAGGTGCGGGACATAATGTTTCCCCAGACCTGTAATGCACCTGTTGAACCGGTTAAAGAACAGGTTTTATTGTCATCTCTTCCAACCCATACAACAGCCAGACGGTTTCCTGTAAATCCTGCAAACCAGCTGTCCCTTAAATCATTTGTAGTTCCTGTTTTTCCGGCAATCCCAAGATTTTGAGGCATCAGGCCATTTAATGACCTTGCAGTACCTTCCAAAACAACAGCCTGTAATGCTTTGTTAAGCAGATACACCGAGCCCGGATCAATATTTTCACGAACAGTCAGGGGATAACGCTGTAAAGGAGTGCCGTCAGGTTTGTAAACCGACTGAATAGCCCTTGCAGGAGAGTAAAAACCTCCTGATGCCAGGGTTTGATACATTTGAGCCACATCAAGAACAGACATGGACATGGTTCCAAGCAGGGCAGAAGGGTATAAATCCAATTTCTGATCTACTCCAAGTTTATGTATGGTATCAAAAACTTTTTCAAGCCCCAGGTTCATGCCAAGGCGGACTGTTGCCACATTATATGAATGGGCAAGGGACTGGTAAAGGGGCACTATGCCGTGAAACTGCCTGTCGTAGTTTTTTGGTGTCCAGACATTTTTCCTGTCTTTTATCTCCAGTTCCGAATCATCCAGTGGAGAGATCAAGGTATAATTCTCAGGACTCTGTAAAGCAGTGAGATAAACCGCAGGTTTGATAAGCGAACCAATTGAGCGTCTGGCATCAAGGGCACGATTAAATCCCTGTGTTCCAGGTTCCCGGCTTCCCAGGAGAGCCAGAATTTCACTTCCTCCTGTTGAGGTTATTATTGCAGCGGTTTCAAGTTCTCCTTTGGGAAAGCCGCGTCTTTTTTCAATTTCATCAAGTTTTTTAACAATTGCCTGTTCTGCTGTTAATTGAATCTGAGGGTCAAGAAAGGTAAATATACTCAGTCCTTCTGTTCGCAGATCCTTTTCATTATATTCTTTAAGCAGGCTTCGTTTAACAAAATCCATATACACTGGAAATCTGGAAGTTCCCGAAGGCGGATCAGGGCTGACACCCAGCCCGGTTTTCACAGCCTGATCTGCAAAATCAGGGCTGATAAGTTTATGTTCTTTCATTACCTTTAATATAAGATTCCTGCGCTCAAGGGAACGCTCATGAAATCTTCGGGGATCATAATATGAAGGCCCTTTTAAAAGTCCTGCAAGAAAGGCAGTTTCTTCGGGCTGAAGATCACTTATTGACCGGCCAAAATAGAAAAAGCTTGCCATGCCAAAACCGTGAATAGCGCGATTCCCGTCCTGGCCCATATAAACTTCATTAATATATGCTTCAAAAATCTGATCTTTTTCATAAGACCATTCAAGGCTCAGGGCCATGACAGCCTCGTCAAACTTGCGTTTCAAAGTCTGGGATTTGGATAAAAAAAGGTTTTTAACAAGCTGCTGAGTAAGTGTGCTTCCACCCTGCACAGTTCTTCCCTGTTTAAAATTAACAATCATGGCCCGGAAAATTGCTTTGGGTTCAACACCAAAATGCTTGTAAAAACCCTGATCTTCCACAGCTAAAACAGTCTGGATTAAAAGAGGGGGAACATCCTTGAATTTTACCCACAGACGGTCCTGGTTATGTGTAGGATAAAAACTGCCGATATGAGCAGGATCAAGGCGGACAAGTCCGGCAGGATCACCGGTTTCTAAATCTATAAGAGATGTTATCTTATTATTTTTTATAATAATACGAGATTTTTTTGATTTTTCCAGGCTGTCTTGAAACTGAAAATTTCGGCTGAACAGGGTAAAGGTATTTTTCCTTTGGGAATAACTTCCAGGGGCATCAATCCTGTCAGTTTCTCGATACTGCATAAGTTTCAGTTCCCGTGTAAATTTCTCAGGATCAATAGTCAGTCCGGGATATAGCTCAAGGGGGCGGGCATAGATACGTGCAGGCAGTTCCCATTTTTTACCTGCAAATTTATCTTTTGCAGCCCGGCTTAAGTTAAAAACATACACACCAACGGCAGCACTGAAAACAATTGCGCCAATCAGAAAGACCAGAAATGCAATAAAAAAATTGCGTTTATTAAAAATCCGTGAAAGAGCCATAATTTCCTTTATTCGCCAATAATTTTAACAAGAACCCGTTTTTTTCTTCTGCCGTCAAATTCACCGTAAAAAATCCGTTCCCAGGTTCCAAAATCAAGGTGTCCGTCTGTTACAGCCACCACAACTTCACGGCCCATAACCTGTCGTTTCATATGTGCATCTGCATTATCTTCCCCAACATTGTGATGATAGGAAGAAACAGGCTCATGTGGAGCAATTTTTTCAAGCCAGACCTCATAATCATGGTGCAGGCCGGATTCATCATCATTAATAAAAACAGAAGCTGTTATGTGCATGGCATTAACAAGTATAAGCCCTTCTTTTATACCGCTTTGCCTCAGACAGTCTTCCACCTGTGGTGTAATATTTACAAATCCCCTGCGTGAAGGGATGTTAAACCAGAGTTCTTTTCTATAACTTTTCATTTTATTACTTTCCTATAAACGGTAGCGCCTCCCTACGAGGAGGCTTTATGTTAACAGATAAGGAAATATCAGGCTGCTGATTGTTCTTTTCGATTGTAAGAATGAACAAGATCAAAACTTTCTCCGTCCAAAAAAATCTCTCCACAATGCGAACAGAAATGATGCGGAACATTATGGATAATTCCTTTTACAGGATGTTCCAAAGTGGCATTTTCTTCTAA
>JAUCGD010000418.1 GCA_030377945.1 Desulfobacterales bacterium HSG17
AGGTAGGTATAAAGCTGGCCTTTATACACCTTTATACTCCCATGATTTTGTATTAAAATTAACATTTTTCTCTGACATGAGAAGTGGAGATAAGTAAATATCTCCACTCAATATCCATATTAACTGGTTTTTCTGAGATCAATATCACCAATATTTTCCCAGATGTCTGTAATAGTGCTACACTGCTCATTATCTTCTTCTTTGATATCTTCGGTAAGCTCTTCTTTTACAGGTTCTTTATCAGCCTTTTTTATAATTGATTTCTGGTCATTCACGTATCCTTTAAGCTGCAAATCATACAGTTTATACAGGACACCGTCTTTATCCCATGCGGGATTTTTTGTAAGCTGATATGCTGTAGGCAGGCCTGTAACCAAAGTAGGTTTATAGGAGTCATTAGCAATGATATAAGCTTTACCAGATGACTTTAGCCTTTTAAGTTCACGTTCATCATTAACAATATTGCCGGTATCATCACACCATTCCAAGGTGCCCTCCTTAACCTGAACTCTTACCCAGGTTGAAACAGCTGTCTTGCTAACTGCCCATGCATCAACCATATCATTGAGCTGTACAAACCCATTCTCTTCGACATATACGAGCCTATCTCCAGCCTTTCTACTCTGCTGACCAAGGTTCTCTTTAAAGGATTCTTCAACCATTTGAAGTGCCATGTGGTAATCTTCCATTTTTGCTATTAACCTGCCTTGATCATCCTTTTCTCTTTGAAATTGATAAACACATGTAACAGATTCAAGCACGGAAAATACTTTAGAAAAAGCTCTTCTGGCAGATATAGATTTTTTCCCTTTTTTAATCAGGAAAGCTGCAATTTTTTTGGCAAATGGTATGATTATATTTACTGACTGTAATGATCTGTGAAAAGTTTTCCAAGTCAATGTAATCTTTGAATCCAGTGAATAACCCTCTCCAGCTTTTATCTTGCCAATCATTTCTAAAACCTTGTTTGTTTGTTCAGGAGATTCATCAGGGTGTATAGTATGAAGGCGGTCATCAAACTGCTTCTCCACGGTATCAACAATTGTTGTTGTAATAAATGCTGTAGGACCTTCCAACACTTTTTCAACTGATATTAATTTACCATCTTCATCTTTTTCAGTTACAAGATAGCGGATACACTTTTCACTGATCAAAGTTCTGACAACATAACTAATTTCAGAATCCTTTTTATTACCTGATTGGAATTGAAAAGCCTCTGCAACAATGAGAGCCTTATTCTTTAACCCTTCTTTTTTATGATAAAGAGATTTTGGGCTTCCGCTGGTAATAAAAACATAAGCTTCTTCTGGATATACTGCTCTGGCTTTATCAAGCGTATAGGATTTACCAGCTCCCCAATGTCCACTGTTTTTAACCGCCATTGGTTCTGGTAACAAGCGTGAATCCAGTGCTGCAAAGTAAGTAGCAACAACATTTCTTTCGCCAGTCACACCATCAAAATACATCAAGTCTATACGTTTTTTGAAAATTTGCGGGTCTAGCTGCATTTTTTCAACTTCTTTTTGTATTTCAGGATCAACAGGCTCAGCGGGTTTATTATTCTCCTGCTCTTCTAACAGCTTTTTATAATTGCCAAGCTCTTCTTTTACTAATTTTTCCTTCATATCAGGTGTCTGGGTTTTAATCAGGCCAATATAATATTGTTGCAATGTATTATCTTCAATCTCAGCAATAATTGGAATTATATCTGCCCGGAGAACAGGCAATGCCTTTGGTAAATTTTTTGGCAGCTTTTTTATCATCCATTCTAAAAAGGGATCAGTTTCTACCATAAGCTTTCTCAAATCATCAGCACTATTTTTCAGAAAATATTCATTAAGATCAATCTTGTCTTCGCCATCAGGCCTTGGTAATTTGACAATATAAACGTTCTTACCGGTTTTACTTAAATGTTTGGCTGTCCTTATGGCACCCTGCAACCCGGCCTGATTTTTTTCATTGTCGTTGATGATGTAGATACTGTCTGCTGCTGATGTCAGTTGTTCAAGCTTTTCGAAATGTTCTTCTTTAAAATTGGTTGTCACAGGAGAAACAGCATTAAAATCATAGTCTATAGCGCTAATCAAGTCTGGTGCACCTTCAGTAATGATGACATTCTTTGCTCTCATGACAGAATTTTCGCCCATCATGCAGTTGCCGATGTATTTAGAAATATATTTACGTTTATCATGATCAGGATCATGGCCTCTAAGTCTTTTGTATTTTACATAATCCGGTGTCTTTAGTTGCTCTTCCATTTTATATTACCCTCCTTATCTGTGTAACATTCATATTCGTCTTGCGGTGTAATTGTTGTAGCCCGGCCTATAAAATCAACGATCTTGCCATTTTTCCAAAACGGGAAAATTATCCTACCCTTGAAATAATCATAATAAGGGCCATCAGGGTGCTTAAAATTAAACAGGCCTGTAAGCGGTAATTTCCCCTTGAATTCAGGTGTCTTTAATAAGTACCTGGCAAGATCAGATGTGTTATCTGGATTACTTGAGCCAGGTGGAGCAAATCCAATCTGCAGTTCTTTGATGATATTTTCAGAAAATTTGTACTGCTCTGTTAAATGGGCTTGGATATCAGAGAAACTGTCCAGTTGAGTATGATACCATTCAGCCGAAGCAGTAAGCATATCAAAAACAAGGTCTTTTTCTGCCTGTTCTACTTTTAACTGCTCCAATTCCTCTACAGACATTTTGGTTTGTCCAAGACGTGGAATCTTTGCCCTATCAGCAAGAAAATTTACAGCGGTGATATGGTCACATCCTTTATAATTCATTACCAGATTGATCACATCGCCACCTGCATGGCAGTGAAAACATTTCCATCTTTGTGTCCCTGACCATATAACTAGACAGATACCGTTTGTACTAGCATGGTTGGGACAATCTCCCTGACAACAACTCCCAGAAGCAGTGCCGTTATAACCAAGAATGTAAGCAACAGAAAGTATATCA
>JAUCGD010000419.1 GCA_030377945.1 Desulfobacterales bacterium HSG17
ATTGCCCACACCATAAAGGGCGTAGCCGGCTCCATCGGAGCTGATGATCTTCAACAAAACTCTGGAGAACTGGAAGCTGCGTTAAAGGAAAGAAATGAATCATTATATGAAAAACTGCTATCCGGTTTCACTAATTCCTTACAAAAGGTCATGCAGGGACTGACAGCATTAGCAGCAGATTCAGAACCGGAAGAGAATACATCTGCCAGGACAGAAACAGTGGATCTGGATTCAATTCGCCCTGTACTTGACCGGCTGCATAAACAACTGGAAGGAATGGATCCGGATGCTGAAGAAACGGCTGCCATACTTAACGACAAACTGGGAACTGGCCCTCAGCAGGACTTATTGAAGAAATTACAAATGCAGGTCGATGATTTTGAATTTGAAGAGGCAGATGAAACACTTACAAAACTGCGGGAGATATTAGAGAGGTGTTGATATGGGCAGTGTAGAAACGGAAAGCAGTCTTAATACTTTTTATGAAAATATGCAGGAACTGGTTATTTTGCAAGCCGGCCGCCTTATTAACAATAATCTCTATACCAGGTCTTTACTTTCCACCCTGCCGGTAGCGCTCATATCAACAGATAAAAACAGCCTGATCCAGGTGGCCAATAATGCTGCTGAAGAAATGCTGCAAACCGGGCTTAAATCTATAAAAGGATCTTCATTAATTGATCTGTTCTCCCTTTCACCTGTAATCGTAGAAAAAATCAGACATGCACATGAACAGGGGAAACCTGTGTCGGCAGATTCTCTTGACCTGATTCTGGCAGACGGCAGCCGTAAGGTTGTCAATATCCATGTCCAGATGTTTTATGATGAAGAAAGACGCATGTTCGGCACCCTGCTTGCTATGGAGGATCAGACCTATATCCGTTTTTTGCGGGAGTCTTTTAAACAACATGCCCAAACCCCGACTGATGGCGATGTTATCGCTAATTCGCCTAAAATGAAAAAGCTTGTAAAGAAACTTGACGAACTGAGCAAAAACGATGGCCCGGTTCTGTTTTCCGGGCAGCCAGGTTCTGGCAAGGCATTTTTTGCTGCAAAACTGCATAAGACTCAAGCCTGTGAACCACAAGCTCCATTTATCATGATTGACTGCCATAAAATAGATAGTACCAGATTCAAAGAGACTCTTTTCGGGTCCGATGATAAACCGCATGATGACAAGCATTCCATCCGTTTCAAATCCTTACATGATTACGGAACAGTTCACCTGGCCGAAGAGGGTACCCTTGTTCTTCTCAACATTGACGCCCTTGGATCGGAATGTCTTGAGGCTGTCTATGATTATGCAGCACAGGTTGCTGCCGGATCATCTGCTTTACCAAAATGCCGGATAACAGCAACAACAAAAGTTGATCCCACAGAACTAGGCAACCGGGATGATTTCTTTAAACCTTTGTTAGATCGCCTGCTTGACCGCCATATAAAAATACCGGCTCTTCATGAACGTCGCAAGGATATACTGCCCCTTGCCAGGCTGTTTCTTGCCAGGCAGGAAGGTGGAGACACCAAAACACTATCCAAAGGTGCTGAAAACAGCCTGCTGGCTATGCAATACACCCATAACAATGTCAAAGAACTCAAGGATGCCATTGAGCTGGCAGTTCTGGTTGCTGACGGGAATACTATTCAGGCCGAACATATCTTTACCGGGCCAATGGAGGAAGCATCCGCTTATGAACTTGATCTGACCGATTTTGTTCCTGTAAAGTTTCTGATCAATGATAAAATCCTTGGCAGGCTTAGATCTGCTGTTTTAATTGGTTTTGCTGCACTTATTTGTTTGACCGTGTTCTTTCCGGATCATGCTGCCGGTGTGTTTGGCAACTACCTGGTCTGGGGTATAGGAGGTCCTTTTCTTGCATTGTTATTCCTGGTTCTTGGCCGTATATCATGTTCTTTATGCCCATTATCCAGTGCCGGTCGTATTGCAGGCAGAATATGGAGTCTCTCCAAACCTCCGCCCGAATTTATCAAGAAAAGCTCTCCTTTTATAATGCCTGTGTGCCTGCTTATAATTGCCTGGTCAGAGCATCTTTTTCACATGACAACCCATCCGCGGGCAACTGCTTTTCTCCTTATTGTCCTTCTATCCTGTGCAGTTTTTTTTGCCCTGCTCTTTAAACGGGAAACCTGGTGCCGCTATATTTGCCCCCTGGGTAATTTTGCCGGTCTTTTTTCCCTTTCGGCAACTCTTTTTGTCCGTTCAAATCCTGGTGTCTGCTCAAGCAAATGTACAACTCACAACTGCAATAAAGGATCAGAGCAATATGACGGCTGCCCGGTTTTCCATCACCCGCTTTATGCTCGAAACGCACATATCTGCAAATTCTGCTTCAACTGCCTTAAAAGCTGTCCTCACGGTTCTGCCAGGTTGTATCTGCGGCCATTCCTGGTAAGAATATGGCAGCAGATTGATATTTCTGAAAATATAGTCTTTTTTGCCCTGGTCAGCATTTTTCTTGCACCCTGCCTTCTGGCTTCTGAGCAGATACCGTTTTTCATGGGAAATAATTCTTTTACCTTTGCAATACTGGCTTCTCTTTTGTCTGCTGCAATTTGCCGCTACACTCTGCCGACTTTGCTGTTCAAAGATCATAAAGATAAAACGCTTCATACCTCCCGGTTTATCCTTGTAATGCTGCTGCCTGCCTGGGGGGCCTTTACTGCTTTTCAAATTGCACATATTCCCGGTTTTGAAACACTCTATATTATAACCGGTCAGCAAAACATGCTATACTCTATCCTGCCTGAACATGGTCTGTCCCTGCTTGCTCTGGTGCAATTGGGTGTAATCTGGTTCAGTGCATTGATCGCTGTGGCTGCCCAGCTTGGGATAATATGGCAGGAACAGGGGAAAGGAGTTGGGATAGAATGGCGTAATTACTACCTGGTTTTTGGAATCTGTCTGTTCTATTCTCTGATGAGCAGTTGGATTGTTTAGAGCCTAC
>JAUCGD010000420.1 GCA_030377945.1 Desulfobacterales bacterium HSG17
TATAAATAAGGAGAACCAAAATTGAATAAAGATGAAACTGTACATGGAATGGCAGAAGTTGACAAACTTGTAGATAACATATCTCACAACAGACTGCTCCAGCGTAATTGGGAGCGTTTAAAAATTATTGCACAAAAAAAAATGCACAAGGATATTGAGAAAGCAAAACAAGAACAAAAAGATAAATAGGAGGACTGGCCTTTCATTAAAAAACTTTTCATATATTTCCTGATATTTATAGGAATTTTAACGGCCCCTGGCATGGCAGGAACACTTGAACTGCGCCTTGAAAAAGACCGGCTGACCCTTTATGCAGAAAATGCCGGGCTTCAGGATATTTTGCGTGCTATTGCAAAACAGGGGATTGCCGTTCAGGTTGATCCTGGGCTTAATCCTGAAATTTCAGTATCTTTTTATAATAAAGATGTGCAACAGGGTCTTAAATCCCTTTTAAAATCAATCAACCATATTCTTATATGGGAATCTGTTTCAGGAACTTCCAATATCCGTCTTGCAGAGATCCAGGTTTTTGAGCAGGGCAGAAAAGCTTTTATGAAGCCTTTGAAAATCCGTGATTCTTTTGCTATTGCCAGAAATCCTGAGAACGGGGCATTATTTGTCAGGGATGAAATTCTGCTGCACCGTAAAATGGAAATGTCTGTTGCGGAATTTGAAAAAATTATAAACAGGGTCAACGGCACTATTACAGATAAAAATGATGTTCTTGGAGTATATAAGGTTAGACTGCCTGAAAACACTGATATTCCTTCTCTTGTTAAAGAGCTTAACAAGGTTTCTGGTATTTCAGGAGCTGAACCTAATTATGCTTATCCTATTTCCCTGCCTTATAAAAATATAGCGTCAAATCCATCATTTACTGACAATAAATTTCCTGGTGCTGCGAACGGTGCCGCTCCTGTGGCTGTTCTGGATTCGGGCCTGCTTCCTGACTCTGGTTTAGATGAACTAGTTGTTGCATCTTTTGATGCTGTTAATCCTGAAAACCGGATTTCAGACGGGCTGGGGCACGGCACACAGATGGCCCTTATTGCTTCAGGGGTAATTAAGCCTGAGGGGATTTTGGATAATAAAAGCGATGCCATACCTGTTATTCCCATCCGGGCTTTTGATGATAATGGGCTAACATCAAGTTTCAGTATAATGAACAGCATTGATTTTGCCCTGGAAAAAGGTGCCAGGGTGCTTAGTCTTAGCTGGAGTTCTGATACTAAGAGCGAGTTTTTGGAACAGGCCATGGAATATGCTGATTCAAAAAATCTTATAGTTGTTGCATCTGCTGGAAACGAACCCACTGGAAAACCTGTGTGGCCTGCTGCATATCCGTCTGTAATATGTGTTGGTGCGCTCAATCCTGACGGCAAACCCTGGGATAAGTCAAACTATGGCAGTTTTGTAGATCTTGCTGCACCGGGTTTTGCATCCCTGCCGGTCGGGTATAAAGGCGAACCAGGCGCATATGCCGGGACTTCAATAGCCACAGCTTATGTTACAAATGTTATTGCAAGATATCTATCAGAACATTCACAAGCTTCAAAACAAGAGGTTTTGTCAGTTATCAGTGAACAATTATCAGTGAACAATTAACAATTATCAGCTTATTGTTAATTGTTAATTGTTCACTGTTCACTGTGTTTCAGGCAATTTTTACAAATACCGTCAATACGGATTTCTACCTTATCAACCTTTCCTGTAAAGGTTCTCTGAAATTCATCAATATTATAATTCATGCTTCCGGGGTTCAGGCATTCCATGTTTGCACATTTGGTGCAGAAAAAATGAGGATGTTCAAGATTATTGGCATTTACTCCCATGCCATAGCGAAAAGAACGGTCGCCTCCACTGATACGTTCAAGAAGTTTTATATCCACAAGCAGTTCTAATATGCGGTAAACTGTAACACGGTTTACCTCTTTTGCACGGTTCAAGGTTTCAAATACTTCCTGGGCTGTAAGAGGGGAAGAACTTTTGCCAACTATTTCAAGCACGGCCACCCGGTTCGGAGTGCTTCCCAAACCGAATTTTTCAAGCAAATCCATATATTTCTGTGTTTTCATACTTCCCCCTTAACTCTTATAAATCTGAAACGATCTGCAAGAACCGAGATAAAAAAAGCAGTACTTCCGACCATGATAATAGCTGCTCCTGAACTGAGATTATAGGTATAGGAAATCCATAATCCGATTATTGTGAAAATACAGCTCATGAAACTGGAAAATATCATCATCTTAAGCAGAGAGTCTGAAAATTTTTCTGCAATATAAGGAGGTATGGTCAGCATGGCAATAACCAGGATCAGCCCCACAACCTGAATAATCATGACAACAGAAAGAGAAATCAGGCCCATGAGCATGAAATGAAAAAATGTAACAGGAACGCCTCTAAGCCTTGCAAACTCAGGATCATATGACATGGCAAGAAAATCATTATAAAAAAGAAATACAATGATAAAAATCACAGCGCAGATAGCAAGCATAATCCACAGGTCAGAGTTCGAAACCGTGAGAATGCTGCCAAAAAGATAACTCATAAGATCAACATTATAGCCAGGTGTCAGATCAATAAAAATCACACCCACAGCCATGCCTGCTGCCCAGAGAACTCCAATAACCGTATCTGCCCGTTTTTTATCTTTTAATGTTATTGCAGCCATAATCATGGCAGAAAAAAAGGAAAATCCAAAGGTTCCGACCATGTAAGGCCATCTAAAGTAAAAGGCCATTCCAATACCGCCATAGGCAACATGGGCAACACCTCCGGCAAGAAAAACAATGCGGTTTACCACTACCAGGGTCCCGATTATTCCGCAGGTAATACTGGCTAAAAATCCAGCCACCAAAGCATTTCTCATAAATTCCAGTTGCATTGCTTCCAGCATAAATTACTCCATATTAAACCTGATGACTGCCTAATACCCTGTGGGGAATGCCATGTGCAT
>JAUCGD010000421.1 GCA_030377945.1 Desulfobacterales bacterium HSG17
TTATGGCCTCACGCATTGAAGATGTTGCAAGAAATACAACCCGGTTTCTTATCATAGGAAAAGACGAGGTTCACAGAACAGGAAAAGATAAAACATCTCTCATGTTTGTAACATCCCATATACCCGGAGCATTGTATAAGGTATTAAAGCCAATTGCAGATTTTGGGCTTAATATGGTAAAACTTGAATCCCGTCCCACAAAGCATGAAAACTGGAGCTATTTCTTTTTTGTTGATATTGAAGCTCATATGGAAGATGAAGCAATGCAGAAAAGTGTTGAGGAAATGAAAAAACTCTGCCTTTTTCTTAAATCCCTTGGTTCTTATCCCAGAGTAAAAGAACAAAAAGGTAATTCAATATGAATATTGATTCAAAAACAGACCTGTACTGCGTATTTGGAAATCCTGTTTCACACAGTTTAAGCCCGTTAATGCACAACAGCGCATTTAACCACACAGGCCAAAACAGCGTTTACCTGGCCTTTAAGATTGAAGATATTGAGGCAGGGATTTCAGCCATACGGACATTTAATGTTAAAGGAATAAGCATCACCATTCCCCATAAGGTTTCCATCATCCCTTATATTGATGAACTTGACCCTGCTGCCCGTAAAATCGGGGCTGTTAATACTGTTGTTAACAGGGATGGAAAATTGTGGGGTTATAACTCGGATTGCCTTGGAGCTGTTGCTGCCCTGGAAGACAAAACAGCAATTGCAGGAAAAAAAACAGCAATAGTGGGTGCAGGCGGGGCTGCAAGAGCCATAGGTTTTGGGGTACAGGAAAAAGGTGGAAAAATAATCATTTTAAACCGGTCTGCTGACAAAGGCAGGCTCCTTGCAAAAGATCTTAATGCTCAATTCTGCCCTCTTGAAGATTTCAACTCAGCAGAATATGATATATTAATAAACACTACCCCGGTTGGAATGACTCCAAACACAAATTCCATGCCAATAAAACCAAGTTCCCTTAAATCTGATATGATTGTACCGGGCATGACGGTCATGGATATTATATATAATCCACTGGAAACAAAACTTATCAAACACGCAGCTGCTTGTGGCTGCAAAACCATTGACGGCCTTTCCATGTTTGTATATCAGGGTGCATTTCAATTTGAATTGTGGACAGGTAAAAAAGCTCCCCTTGATATTATGAAACAAACAGTTAAACAGGCCCTGATGTAGGCCGTCTAAACCAGCTAATTTTTTTGCTCGCTTTTTGGACTGCCCTTCGACAAGCTCAGGGCACGGTTGGATTACCGTTCCCTGAGCTTGTCGAAGGGAACAAACCCGGGCAAAAAATAATTGCAAAAAGTGACTTATTTAGACGGCTTAGCCCTGATGATAGAAATTGGATGATAGAAATTTGGGAATATAAATATGATAGAAATAAAACCATTAGAAAATATTGATGCCAGCGTATCCATTCCAGGATCAAAAAGCTTTACCCATAGAATACTTATAGCTTCTGCACTTTCAGACGGTATATGTTCAATTGCTAATATGCTCAAAAGTGAAGATACTCTTTTGACATTGAGTACTTTAAGGCAAATGGGAGTAAATGCAGAGGAAGAAAACGAAAAACTTATAATTCATGGAACCAATGGAATATTAAAATCACCTGAAAAGGAAATCCATCTGGGAAACTCAGGAACATCCATGCGTCTTATGGCAGCAGTAGCAGCCCTGGGAAACGGTCCCGCAATCCTGACAGGAACCGAGCGAATGCAGGAAAGACCAATCGGCGAACTTCTGGACGGTCTTAAACAGATGGGAATCTCTGCAAAATCCATTAATAATAACGGATGTCCTCCCATTGAAATAACAGGTAAAAAAATAAAAGGCGGTGCTGTCAATCT
Organism: Desulfobacterales bacterium HSG17; assembly: GCA_030377945.1. Next base: position 1,861 of record JAUCGD010000421.1, read on the forward strand.
TAAATGCGGTATCAGCAGTCAATATCTTTCAGCCCTTCTTTTGATTGCTCCTTATTGTCAAGATAATCTTGAAATCAATGTTATCCAGGGGCCGGTATCCAAACCGTATATTGACATGACCATTGATATAATGAACAAGTTTGGAATTGATGTTAAAAGACAGGGATATGAAAAATTCCATGTCCAGGGAAAACAGGTTTATAAATCCGGGGCATATACAGTTGAACCTGATGCATCCAATGCAGGATATTTCTGGGCAGCAGCAGCTATTACAGGCGGGACGGTCAAGGTAAAGGATATATCTCTTGATTCCTGCCAGGGTGATTTAGCCCTGCTCAAATGCTTTGAAAACATGGGCTGCAAAGTTGAACGGAAAAAAGACGGTATAATATTATCAGGAGCTCCTCTTACAGCCATTGATGTTGACATGGCTGATATTCCTGATATGGTTCCAACTCTGGGCGTTGTTGCAGCATTTGCAAAAGGAACAACAATAATAAGAAATGTTGCCCACCTAAGAGCAAAAGAGTGTGACCGTTTATCAGCAGTAGCAACAGAACTGACAAAAATGGGTATAGATGCCAGATGCACTGATGACGAGCTTTTTATAAAAGGCGGAAATCCAAAAGGAGCGGAAATAGAAACCTATGATGACCACCGCATTGCCATGTGTTTTGCAGTTGCAGGACTGAAAGTGCCCGGGGTTTTTATTAAAGGCGAACAATGTGTTAACAAATCATTTCCCAATTTCTGGGAAGTTTTTAAGCAGTTATATTAATGAATATATTCTTAATCGGGTACAGATGTTCAGGCAAGACAAGTGTTGGAAAAGCTCTTGGAAAAAACCTTAAACAACCTTTTCTTGATGCTGATGCAGAACTTGTCAGAATAAACAATGTGACAATTGCAGACATGGTTGCAGAACGCGGTTGGGAGTTTTTCCGTGAAAAAGAACAGGCAGTAATAAAAAGCCTGTGTACCTTAAACAATCATGTAATTGCCACAGGTGGAGGAGCTGTTCTTAATCCTGACAATGTAAAAAATATGAAAAAAAACGGGGAAGTTATCTGGCTTAAAGCATCTAATGAAAC
>JAUCGD010000422.1 GCA_030377945.1 Desulfobacterales bacterium HSG17
GAAAAAAAAGCTTAGTGAACTTCCTGATTGTACCGTCTTTCTGCTTGGCAAAGCCTACCAGAAAGCCCATGGTGATTTTAAAAAACAGCTTAAGCCGTTTGGGTTGACAAATATGCAGCATCTGGTGTTGGAAGGGCTTTGGTATGAAAAGGGAAAAACTGCAGCAGAGCTGGGAAAGCTTCTTATTTTAGATAAAGCCACTTTATCAGGTGTACTGGACAGGATGGTTGAAGGCGGGTGGCTCTCGAAAAAACAGGATCCGGATGACAAACGTGTCAATCGATTGTTTCCTTCTGACAAAGCAAACAAGATGAAATCTGAATTAATTGAACTTAGAAAAATAGCCAATAAAAATCTTCTGGCGGGATTTAACCCTGAAGAGCAGATTCTGCTCAAACGGTTTCTCAGGGATTTGATCTGGGAATAGACGTATAAAGTTGGCATACAAACAATAATTATAATATATTAAAGATGAGGTGTAAGCATGCTGTTATTAAACCCCAAAAATTATCAGGACAGAGATTATCCAGACGAACGATCCAAAGAGATCATGGTGAAAACCATTGAATGGTTTGAAAATAAAGGTCTCAAAACGCTGAATGAGGATTATCATGCCCGCGAATTTACCTATGACTTTGCGGAGTTTATAAAAAAAGAAAAGATTTTTGAGACCCTTTTTCTACCAAAAGGCTATGGGGATAAAGACCAGTATTACAGCACATATAGGATGTTTGAATTTTCAGAAATATGCGGGTTTTATGGTATGGCATACTGGTATATGTACCACGTGTCCACATTGGGATTAGACCCGGTATTCCTAGGAGATAACGAAGATTTCAAGCTCAAGGCTGTTGAAAAACTACAAGAAAACCCTCTCTGTGCATTCGGTCTTTCGGAAAAAGACCATGGTGCGGATATCTACTCATCTTCCATGAAACTTTATCCCTGCGAAGACGGCACCTATTTGGCAAAAGGAACAAAGTATTACATCGGCAATGGAAATGAAGCCGGAATTATCACGGTTTTTGGAAAAATTGATGGTTCAGACGAGTATGTTTTTTTTGTTGTTGATTCAAAGCATGAAAAATATGAGTGCATTCAGAATGTGATCGATGCCCAGAATTATGTAGCTGAGTTCGCCCTTCATGATTATCCCATTAAAGAGGAACAGATTCTTTCACGGGGACCCAAGGCATGGGATGACATGCTGAACACCATTAATATTTGTAAGTTTAATATCGGTTCCGGTGCCATCGGCATTGTAACCCACTCTCTGTACGAATCCCTGAATCATGCGGCCCACAGAAATCTTTACAATAAAAAAGTTACCGAGTTCGCCCATGTTAAACGACTTTTCCTGGATTCTTACTGCCGTCTTTCTGCCATGAAGTTGTTTGGCCTGCGAGCAACAGATTACATGAGATGTGCATCAGACGATGATAAGCGTTACTTGCTTTTTAACCCCATTATGAAAATGAAAGTTGCGATTCAAGGAGAGGTTATCCATGAGATGCTCTGGGATATTATTGCGGCAAAGGGATTTGAAAAAGACAACTATTTTAGCCAGGCAGTGGTTGATTTAAGGGGATTTCCCAAGCTTGAAGGCACCCGGCATGTAAACATGGCTCTTATTGTCAAGCTTATTCCAAACTATATGTTCAATCCCGGTGATTTCCCAGCAATTCCAAAAATGAACGGCGCTCAAAATGATGACTATCTTTTCAATCAAGGCCGTACAAGAGGGTATGCAAAGACGCAATTCCATGATTTTAGGAAAACATATGCTACAAAAGACCTGCCCAATATTGAGATATTCAAAGAGCAAATCAAAGCCTATGAAGAATTTTTGATGGTTTCAGGCATGGAACTCAAAGATCAGATGATGAATGCCTTTGATTATCTCCTGTGTGTGGGAGAAATCTTTACCCTTGTTGCATACGGACAACTCATCATCGAAAGTTCGGCAATCGAAAATACTGATGATGATCTGCTGGACCTGATTTTTGATTTCATGGTCAGAGATTTTTCACAATTCGGCCTTGAACTTTATGGAAAAAGTGTTTCCACAAAACCGCAACAGGATGCCTGCCTGAAAATGATCAAACGACCGGCTGTTGATGATGAAAAATTTGAAAAAATTTTAAATGCACATGTATATTCACTGATTGATACTTATGAAATGAACCCTTAAATAAGGCTTGAAACAAACAAATCATTTGCAGTCTTGCAACGACTCCAAATGATAACACGCATAAAAAAAGCAGCGAAAATAAACAGGAGATATCATGGCAGTAGTAGAGTGGCGAAAAGAAAATAATGTGGCAGTTGTGGAAATGTGCAACAAAGCCAATAGAATGAACAAAATTTTTACTGAGGACTTGAATCATTGTCTGGATGCAGTTATTGAAGACACAGACATCCAGGCTATGGTCCTGACCTCAACAGATGAAAAAAATTTTTCACAGGGAATTGATGTTGAATGGCTCGGCGGTAAACTCCAGAACCAGGACAATCAGGTTGTCATTTCATTTATGCATTCAATGAATGATATTTTTAAACGACTACTGCTTTTTCCTGTTCCTGTAATTGCGGCTATTAACGGTCATGCCTATGGTAATGGTGCCATTATATCCTGTGCCTGTGATTTCAGGTTCATGAGAAAGGATAGAGGCTTTTTTTGTTTCCCAGAAGTCGATGTGTCTATACCCTTTTTACCTGGAATGGTCGGGTTTGTTCGTAAAGCCATACCTGAATATCTATTCAACCAGATGCTTTTATCGGGTCAGAGAATGGCAGCCCCTGATCTGGAAACTGCCAAAGTCATCATCAAGGCATGTGAAAAAGATTCATTGATGACAGATTCGATTGCCTTTGCAGGCTCTTTTGCTAAAAAAAGAGGGATTTTTGGAGAATTAAAAAAACGGATGCACAAAGAGTGTGTCCAAATCAT
>JAUCGD010000423.1 GCA_030377945.1 Desulfobacterales bacterium HSG17
AATGCTTATACCTATTTTGGGACCAAGAGCAGATTCCTTGCCATTCCATTTTACAATAAGTTTCTGTATTCGATTTGCAAGCTTAAAACCTTCGGCTTCACTGGCATATGGCATAAGTATAACAAATGCAGCGTTACCCTTCATTTCCCACCCATCAAAAGGCATATTCCGACTAACAGACAAAAATTCATCCTTCTTAACAGTCCAAACAGCATCAGGATCAATAACAGTAATATCAGCCACATTATCAACCTTCAATCCTCTTTCAAGCCCAAGAATCATAGCAGGATGTATTGACATCTTCTCTATCAACCCATCCATAGCAAGAACCCCATCCTCCACCAGCTTCAAACTCAATGGAAGCGATGTCTCAAGCCCTATAATCCCGTTTGCAGCCCTGTCAAATTCCACTTCTTTTTCAAGAGCATGATGAGGCGCATGATCTGTGGCTATTACATCTAAAGTCCCGTCAGCAAGGCCATCCCTTACAGCCTGCCTGTCTTTTTCCGTGCGCAGAGGCGGGTTCATTTTTGCGTTGGTGTTGTAGTTTTCTACTGCTTTTTCTGTAAGGGTAAAATAGTGAGGGGCTGTTTCTGCTGTTACCAGTACACCTCTTTTTTTGGCACCTCTTATGGCATGTACTGACTCGGCTGTGCTGACATGGGCAATATGCACAGGTACACCTGTCAGTTCACTCAAGGCAATGTCTCTCATAACCATTATGCTTTCAACAGCATTGGGAATTCCTGCAAGGCCCATTCTGGTTGCGGTTTCTCCTTCATTCATTACTCCGCTGCCTGCAAGGGTTATGTCTTCGCAATGGGATATTATGGGCAGGCCGAATCCTTTTGCATATTCAAGGGCACGGCGCATGAACTGGGAGTTCATTACAGGTCTGCCGTCATCTGACAGGGCTATGGCTCCGGCTTCTTTCAGTTCACCGTATTCACACAGGCTTTTCCCTTCAAGTCCTTTGCTTATGGCTGCAACCGGATATACTTTTACGCCGTTTGCTTCTCTTGCTTTTTTCAGGATATACTCTGTTACCTGGGCATTGTCATTAACAGGGTCTGTGTTGGGCATGGTGCATACTGCTGTGAATCCTCCACGGGCAGCAGCTCTGCATCCTGATTCTATGGTTTCTTTGTATTCCTGGCCTGGTTCACGGAAGTGGACGTGCATGTCAATAAGGCCAGGAGTTACAATCTTGCCTGATGCGTCTATGACTTTTTGTGCTGCTGTTTCAGGTATTTCAGGGGCTATGTCTTTTATTTTTCCGTTTTCAATTAAAACATCTGATATACCGTCAATATTTCCGGGATCAACTACTCTTCCGCCTTTAATCAGTATGCCCATGTTTCCCGCCTCCTACAACAAGATATAATAATGCCATACGCACTGCTACCCCGTTTTTTACCTGGTCAAGAATTACCGAATGCGGTCCGTCTGCCACATCCGATGACATTTCTATGCCCCTGTTTATTGGGCCGGGATGCATAATAAGCACATCTTTTTTTGCATTTTTCAGCCTTTTTTTATTTAAGCCGTAAACCCTTGCATATTCCCTTTCTGTGGAAAGCAGGTAGTTTTTCTGGCGCTCTTTTTGTATTCTGAGCATCATTATTACATCTGCTCCGTCAATAGCATTATCTATATTATGTGTTACTTCTACTCCCAGGGATTCTATGCCTTGGGGTATCATGGTCGGGGGACCTGCAACAATTACCTCTGCGCCCATTTTTTTAAAGCCTGTGATATTTGAGCGGGCAACCCTGCTGTGTGCTATATCTCCGATAATGGCAAGACGGAGCCCTTCAATATTGCCTTTTTTTTCCCTGACAGTCATCATGTCAAGAAGTGCCTGTGAAGGGTGAGCATGGGTTCCGTCTCCTGCATTAATAATTGATGCTTTTAGCAGAGGGGATAATAAATGGGGAGCACCGGATGAGGAATGCCGCATGACAATAATGTCTGCATTCATAGCCTCAAGGTTTCTGGCCGTGTCTATGAGGGTTTCTCCTTTGACTATGCTGCTTCCGCTTGCTGATATTGATATACAATCTGCGCTCAGGCGTTTGGCTGCTATGTCAAAGGATGATTTTGTTCTTGTGCTTGGTTCGTAAAAAAAAAGGACTATGGTCTGTCCTCTTAAAGTGGGAACCTTTTTAACAGGCCGTTCTGAGATTTCCTTCATACGGTCTGCTGTATCAAGAATCAGGGTAATCTCTTCAGCAGAAAGAGATTCCATATCAAGAATATCTTTTTTTGAAAAATACATGTACCACCTGTTTTATTTCAGAAAGTTTCCTAACCTGCCCCATCTGACACCAAAGTTTTCCTTATCCCATGACCAGTATATTATAAAAGCCTTTCCTTTGACTGCCCTGAGATTGACAAATCCCCAGAACCTGCTGTCATAGCTTTGGTCACGGTTATCACCCATTACAAAAAGGCTGTCTGGTGGAACTGTTCTTGGCCCGAAATTATCCCTGGGCTGAACCTCTCCGGGTATAATTCGGGAATCTTTATGAACAGCCTGTTTATAATTCACAGGCTCATTATTCACATAAACCTGTTTGTCTTTAATTTCAATTACATCACCAGCAAGACCTACAACCCGTTTGATAAAATCCTTATCAGGGTCTTCGGGAAATTTAAATACTATTATGTCTCCTCGTTCAGGATCTTTAATTGAAATCAGAGTCTTCATGGTAAACGGCATTTTTATGCCAAAGATAAACTTGTTAACCAGAATATGATCTCCGATTTGCAAGGTTTCTTTCATGGAGCCGGATGGGATTTTAAATGCCTGAACCACAAAGGTTCGGATAAACATTGCAAGAATAATGGCAACAAGAATTGCTTCAATATTCTCTCTAAGGGCGCTTTTTTTAGTTGGATTTTCTTTTTCTGAGGGCATTGTTGTGGATTTTGAACTCAAACTTT
>JAUCGD010000424.1 GCA_030377945.1 Desulfobacterales bacterium HSG17
AATTCCAGAACACCCGTCTGCCCCACCTGGATTTCAGCATCACCGGATTTTACCAGCAGGCAGTGGAATCTCCAAGATGTCCCCATTTTGTTACAGGTTCTGCCATGAGCATTCTTGCTGATGAAATTATTGGCAAAGGTGCGCTTTACGGCCGGTTCCGCTACCGCCAGATAAAGGGCTTTACCGATTATTGGGGAAGGGAACTCTGTGTCCGTGCCGCAAAGTATTATGGCGCTGAAATTCCTGAGCTTATGGCCCCGGTTATTTCAGAGCGCTGCGGTGGAAATCCTTTTTATATAACAGCACTGGTTCAACAGGCAAAGGAACAGAATCAGCCTGTTAACAGTGAGAAAATTTTAAACAAAATGCTGGCTGTTGACATAAGCTCCGGCTTTATATGGGCAGAACTAAACGATCAGGTTAACAGCTGGATAAGGCGGATAAATGAATACGGCATAACAAAATGGATACTCTATCTGGCAGCAATAGAGGAAGATGATAAAATCAGCCTGGAAAGAATTCAAATAGAATTAAAAAGACATGAAAATATTGATGTAAGCATACAGAAAATCAAAGAGATCATGGTCAAACTTGCAAGAGGTGACCTTATTGAATACAAATCATTTGGCGACTGGTTTGGCAAAATTAATGATCCAATTTTAAACGAGTTCCTGAAAATCTGGGGAAAAGTAGAGGTAGAAGGTCTTAATAGTTATGATGTAAATGACGATCTCAGGAAAAAATATGGAAAATTCAAGAGAAGGATCAATGAATACAAAGGATATCTTGCAGAGATTCATATGAGCCAAATATTACTCAATGCCCAGAGAATGACCTTGGACAGCTTTTATTTTAACACAGATAAACCTGTTAATATTCCTGATTTTACTTTTGTTCATCATCGCTATCGAATCAGTTCGGGAAAAGGACGTGAAATTGATATAATGGGTGCGGCAGGAGAAGAACAATGGGTCTGCCAGAGTAAATGGCTTAAAGGTGATAAAATCAGTATTGGTGTATTAAGAGATTTGAAGAAACAGGGAGATATGGTAGTCCGGGAAAAAGAACCTGAGATTCTGCGCATGTGGCTGTTTGCCCATGACGGACTGACCCGTCCGGCCCTGGAATATGCAATAAAACACGGCATACTCTGGTCATCCCGAAAAGAACTGGATAAACTGCTGGAACATGTAGGGCTAAGGCGGCTGCCGGAGCTTGATGTTGAATCAGGATGGTCAGGATGATTTAAGGATACCCAGGATAAATATATCCTGACTATCCTTTTCTATCCCGGCCATCCTGCAAAAAAATTTGAGGAAAAAAATGAAACCATTAAAAAAATGCAGAAACTTCGTATATGTAATAATCTGCTGCCTTTGCTTTGCCTGCGGCATTGATGATGCAGTTGACTATTATCTTGACGGATGTGAAGAAAGCGGAGCACAAAATTTAAGGCAGGAACACAAGGATATTCTGGAATATGCCGGGTGGCTGGAATATGTTGAATCCAATGTTGGAAGATTAGATTATTATGATGACAGGTCAGCTTCATCTGAAGGAGCAGTGGGATACGCACATTGTCAGCCAGGAGAGTGCTTTATAGAAATTGCAACAAAAAACAGAACTGACATTGAAATTGCAACAACCATTGTTCATGAAGCAGGGCATCTTGATGATGATTGTGAATCTGGAGAATACTGGCCTGAGAAAATGGAAAAAGCTTTTCTGGAAGATTTATATGCAAAATATGATGCAGGAGAGCTTGATGCTTTGGGAACCCCGGTAAATGAGATTGCAGCATCTAAATATATAATTGATTTTTATCCATATTCAAAAACTGCCATTGCATTGATTATTGCTGATAATCCTGCAAATGAACTTCAGTCCAATTTATATATTTATAACTCGAATACATTAGCCCTGACACAGATCTCTCATTATCCAGATAAATCAGTCAAGTTTGTTAAGCAGTATAATGATTATCCCTATTCCCAGTTTTCATACAGACTTAAAAATCCCTGGGATTTATCAGGCTCCAATATTGCAGTATCTGTTGAAGATGATGAATATATGATTGATATTTTTAATGTAAATGACCATACAGCAAAAACGATATATAAAGGCTGGGCTTCAAGCGGAGCGATCTTTTCCCCTGATAATAAAAACATTGCCATTGCAAGTCGCCATGTTTCTGAACCCATTGTTATTATTGATATTGAAACGGAAAATATCATAGAAACCCTTCCTGAAAAGTATAAAACCAGTGACGGAATAATGGCCTGGATAAACAATAATACCCTTGCATTATTTAACGAAGATGAAAAACAGATTGAAAAATATAATATGGATGATGACTCATCTGAAATACTTTTTGAACTGCAAATCAATGAAATTAATGTAAATGGGATTTATAACTATGGAAACGATCAATACACAGTTTATGCAATGGTTTTAACAAGTCAGGCTGAAAGAAACATATACAGGATAAATTCAGCAGAAGAATCCAGATTATTGCTTAAACTTGATAATGATGTTGTCCCGGCTGTGACCTCATCAGGAGATACAACAGCCTATTATATAAACGGTTCAGGAGATGATTCGGCATATGGTAAAAAGCTTATAATAAAAAATCTGCAAACAGGTTCTGAAACCAGTCTGCTTGACAGGGTAACGGAAAAAGACAGGCTGTTTTTTGTTGATAATGACAAACTTATTATGTCAACTATTTACTCCCCTGAAGGCAGCTCAAAGCATTATTATCGGTTGTGGATTGTGAAATTGTCAAGTCGGATTTGAAATCAAAAACAGGCAGTAGCTTGAAGTTTAACGATTTCAGACCAAAGTATGAGTAGAAAAGGCCATGCAAAATGCACGGCCCATACTTCAGTCACCTGCATCAGCGTTCAGGTAGCTCTCCAGCATTGCAGAAAAATATATCTCATAAT
>JAUCGD010000425.1 GCA_030377945.1 Desulfobacterales bacterium HSG17
AAAAAGGGCTGGGGCTGATATACAGCACAAATTGCTGGTCTGTATCTTCCAGATATTTGAAAGATCAGGAAGATGAGACATATGGATTTACAGTTAACCTAAAAGGACTTGGAGGCATTGGAATAGACTGATGAGTATTGTATCTCTGAAACGGGAATGGTATGTACTGCATACAAAAAGCAGATTTGAAGGCATTGTTTATGATGCTCTGGACAAAAAATCAAAAGAGGTGTTCCTTCCCAGGATATGGGTAAAAAGCAGGCGCAAGGACAGGAAAGTAATGCTGCATACTCCTCTTTTTCCGGGATATGTGTTTGTTAAAACCGACCTTGATGCCAGGGATCATCTTGATATTTTAAAAACAACTGGAGCTGTCAAACTTATAGGTAATAATGACGGGCCTATCCCTGCTGAAGACCAGGCCATTGCCTCTCTTCAGATAATGGTATCAACAGATGAAAAGATTAAAGCAGGAAGCAGGTTTCTGAAAGGGGACAGTGTAATGGTTATGGCAGGGCCTTTTGCAGGGGTGGTCGGTATATTTGTCCAGGAGAGGGGGGAAGGACGTATTATGGTAAATATTGATATACTTGGGCAGAATGCTTCTGCTGTTATGGATGAAGACGATGTTGAAAAAATACCTGATATAATGACATAACAGCTTGACTTATTATCAAATTTACATTAAAAAAGAGGGAAAAACTGATTAATAGGCTTTAATATGGTTATTTTTTGGAAGTCTATAATATTACTGAAAATTATCAGAAGGAGTTAATATGAACAAGCTAGAACTGATTTCCGCCTTGAAAAACAAGTCCAATATCTCAAAAGCCGAAGCTGCAAAAGTAGTTGAAATTTTCTTTGACAGTATGTCCCAGGCACTTGCTGAAGAAGAGAGGGTTGAAATACGGGGGCTGTGCAGTTTTTTTGTTAAAGATTACAAGAGCTATACAGGAAGAAATCCTAAGACCGGAGATAAAGTGACCATCCGTCCTAAAAAACTCCCTTTTTTCAAATGCGGTAAAGAGCTGAAAGAGCGGGTTGATTATTAATTCGGTGTCAGAATTTAATCCGGATTGGCTTAAAAACCGGAAAGCTTTGAAACAATTATCTGCCCTTTTTAATAAAGGAGCCGTTCCCCATGCTCTTCTTTTTTGCGGGCCTGAAGGGCTGGGCAAACGAGATACAGCTTTATTGTTTGCTATGGCCTGTAATTGTAACAAATCAGAAGGGAACGGCAATATTACAGATATAGCTGATTGTACATGCCGTTCCTGTAATAAAATCCGTTCAGGAAACCATCCTGATATTCACTGGGTTGAACCTTCAGGAGTATTTATAAAGATTGACCGGATAAGAGAGCTGTGTCAATCTGTTTCACTGAAGCCCTATGAAGCAAAGATTCGTGTTGTTATTATATCCGGGGCACAGAACATGAATGCTGAAGCTTCAAATTCCCTTCTTAAATTATTGGAAGAACCGCCCCATAAAACAATTATAATACTCACTGCAATACAGACATCTGACCTGCTTCCTACAATTTTCTCAAGATGCCAGACTGTTCGTTTTACACCTATTTCACAGGATATTATTAAATCTATTGCAATTGAAAAATTTAATATATCCCCTGATGAAGCTGAAATCATAGCAATACTGTCTGAAGGAAGTCTGGCAAAGATCAATAATTGTAAAAATATTAAAGGAATAAATGAACTTATCTGTCTGAGATCCTGGCTGTTGCAAATGTGTTATGAACTCACAGACACCAGTGTTCAGATTTCTATGGGATATATTCTGGCATTTGCGGAAAAATTATCAAAAGATAAAAAAAAATTGTCAGAATCCCTGGATATAATGAAGTCATGGCTTCGTGATCTTGTCATTATCAAATATCAGCCTGACAGGGTTATTAACAAAGACTTGCTTGATAATATCCGAATAATTTCACAAAAATTGTCAACAGATTCATTATTGTTAAAACTTGATGTGCTTCAAACAGCACAAAAGGAACTCAGAACCAATGCCAATATCAGACTGGCTATGGAAATCATGGTCTTAGGTCTGTTAAAAGAATAAATAATATGATAAAAGTTGTTGGTGTTCGATTTAAATCTGCCGGAAAAGTATATGACTTTAATGCAGGTGCATTTGTATTAAACATAGGAGCCCCGGTAATTGTAGAAACAGAACAGGGGCTAGGGTTTGGATTTGTTGCTGTTGCTTCAAAACCTGTTGAAGATGCTGATATTAAAAGACCCCTGAAAAAAGTATTTCGTATGGCCGGGGAAAAAGATTTTGAACAGCGGGAAAAAAATGTTGATCTTGAAAAACAGGCCCATAATTTCTGTCTGGACTGCATAACGCAGCTTGGCCTTGAAATGAACCTGTTTGCTGTTGAAACTACCTTTGATGCAAGTAAAATGACCTTTTTTTTCACAGCAGAAGGCCGTGTTGATTTTCGTGAACTGGTAAAAATGCTGGTTAAGGAATATCGTATCCGTATAGAGATGCGCCAGGTAGGAATTCGTAATCAGGCCAAGATGTGCGGAGGAACAGGCAGATGCGGCAGAGTGCTTTGCTGTTCAACATTTCTTGAAAAATTTGAGCCTGTTTCCATTCGTATGGCAAAAGAACAGGGGCTTTCCTTAAACCCTACCAAGATATCAGGTCAGTGCGGCAGACTTATGTGCTGTTTGACATATGAGAATGAAACCTATATTGCTCTAAAGGCAGAATTTCCGAAAATTGGAAAGACTGTTAAAACAAAGTCAGGAAAAGGCAGGATCATTCGCAATAATGTAATATGCAGTAAGGTTTCAGTCCTTCTGGAAGACGGTGGTGAAATTGAAATAAAATTAGATGAGATTTTAAGTTAAGAAGCTGTTTTAAAAAAGAAATAAATATTAACAGGAGATAAAATGTCCGAACCTTTTTATATAA
>JAUCGD010000426.1 GCA_030377945.1 Desulfobacterales bacterium HSG17
ACGCCCCATCGTCGAAAATGTAATACAATATATAATTCCAGCGCACATTTTATAGGAACTTTTTAAAAACCATAACAAATAGAAATCAATTCATTTCATATGGAAACTGTTTACAGCATTAAACCGGTCCTGGCACCGTTATTATCATTGATTTTGCCGTTTTTTATAGTGACGTCGGCAAAAAAGCCCAACTTACGAGAGGCCTGGACCTTTGCTTTTGCCGGCATAAAATTCTGCATTATTGCCTCCTTAACACCCCAAATTTTAGCCGGTAGCAATATAGAATACTCACTTTGCAGCGTGTTACCGGGAATCGACATTAAATTTAAAGTGGATGCCTTCGGCCAATTATTTGCGCTGGTATCTTCTTTTCTCTGGATTGTGACCACAATTTATTCCGTTGGTTACATGCGGGGTTTATCCGAGCACGCCCAAACCCGCTATTACTGTTTTTTTTCCTTGAGTCTTTCATCTGCCGTGGGTGTGGCCTTTGCCGGTAACTTGTTGACCATGTACCTTTTTTATGAGGCATTGTCTTTTGCGACTTACCCCTTGGTTACCCACCACCAGGATCAAGAGGCCCGTTCTTCCGGCAGACGCTATCTGTTTTTCATTGTGGGGGCTTCCATCGGTCTGGCATTGCCGGCCATGATTTACGTGTATTCCATTTCCGGCACACTGGATTTTGCCGCCCATGGTGTATTGCCCCAAGATACACCATTTGTAACGGCTTTAATTCTCTGCCTCTTGTTTATGTTCGGATTTGCCAAAGCCGGAATCATGCCCATGCATGCCTGGCTCCCTGCAGCCATGGTGGCCCCCACTCCGGTTAGCGCGCTTTTGCATGCAGTTGCCGTCGTCAAGGTCGGTGTGTTTTGTGTCTTGCGGGTGCATTCCAATATATTGGGTATCCCGCTATTGTCCGGCCTTGCGCTTCATCCGATTCTCTCCGGTATCGCAGCGGTCACGATCCTCACCGCCTCGGCCATTGCCCTGTCCCAGGACGGGTTAAAACGGCGGTTGGCATTTTCCACCATCGGTCAGCTTTCCTATATTATTTTGGGAATGGCCCTTTTAACCCCGGCAGGTTTGACCGGCGGGATGCTGCATATCGCGATGCATGCCTTTGGTAAAATCACCCTGTTTTTTTGCGCCGGTGCCATTTTCGTTTCCACCGGAATCAAGAATATCAGCCAGATGACCGGAATCGGCAGACGTATGCCGTTTACCATGGCCGCCTTTTTCATCGGGTCCTTAAGTGTCATCGGGATTCCACCCACCGGCGGATTCATCAGCAAATGGCATCTTTTACTCGGCACGCTAGAATCCGGACAAATGGTCATGCTGGTGGTGCTTTTGACCAGCTCTTTACTTAATGCCGCCTATTTTTTACCTATTGTCTATCGCGCTTTTTTCGTATCTGACGAGGAAGCCTCGTTCGAAAAAAAGATCATTGAGGCACCGCGCTGGTGTCTGGTGCCGCCGGTCATCACCGCCGGAATTACGATTATTCTCTTTTTTTACCCCAAACCCTTTTACACTCTGGCCCGAATGGCCGCCCACATGTTCACCAATGGCGGGTGATTATTATTTTGGAGGAATCAATGACCGCTCATGACGAAAAAATGATTTTAAAACATGATGGTAAAAAGGAATACCGCCCGATTTTTTTCATCTTTTTTTTCCTGGCGGTTCTTTATCTGGGATATAGCCTACTCTCTACAGCGGGGCATTAATAATGGGGAAGGAATGGCCGATATTCGATAACCCCAAAAATGTAAAACGATTACTGGTTGTATTTTTTATTGTCCTGGGTGTGGTTTTGCTGTCCGGCCTTTGGATGGATACGTCTCACGCTCATTTTCCATGGGAAAAACAACCGTTCTTTTTCGCCGCCTATGGTTTTACGGCCTATGTCTGCTTAATTTTTATTGCCAAATTCCTACGGTTATTCCTGAAGCGTGATGAATCTTATTATACTAAAGAGACCCTATCCAAATCTGCCGAAAAGGAGGATGCATGAACGGTTTTAGCCTTCATCCCGCCCTCTTTTTCATCGGCGGTGCCGTTTTAATTCCCTTTTTGAAAAACCGGCTTCAGCATATTTACATGCTGATCTTACCGGTGCTTGCTTTTTTATCTCTGATTACTCTTGCTAATGGCGAATACTGGCAATTTTCGTTTTTACAGTATCAGATCACACCCGGCCACCTGGATAATTTATCCCGCATTTTTCTTTACATTTTCAGCATCATTACTTTTATTGCCGTACTTTTTGCTCTTAACTCCGGGGATACGGTGCAATTTGTCAGTGCTTTCATTTATGCCGGTGGTGCCTTGGGTGTCACCTTGGCCGGAGATTTTTTTACACTGTATGTTTTTTGGGAAGTGATGGCCATTGCCTCTACGTTTCTAATCCTGGCCCGAAAAACAAAATCCGCCCAAACAGCTGCATTTCGGTATGTTTTGGTGCACTTGTTCGGCGGGCTGTGCCTTTTAGCTGGTATCATGCTCCATGTTATGAATACCGGATCCATTGAATTGGCCCATTTAGAATTAACAAGTCTTTCCGCTGTTCTTATTTTTGTGGGTGTAGCCGTCAATGCGGCGGTTCCCCCATTGCACCCCTGGCTTAAGGATGCCTACCCCGAGGCGACTGTGGCGGGATCGGTCTTTCTATCCGCCTTTACCACCAAAAGCGCAGTCTATGTGATGGCCCGGCTTTTCGCCGGCACCCCCCATTTGATTTACCTTGGCGCTTTTATGACGGTCTTTCCGATCTTTTATGCTGTCCTGGAAAACGATATCAGGCGGGTTCTATCCTACAGTCTGATTAACCAAGTGGGGTTTATGCTCTGCGGGGTGGGAATCGGAACGACCCTTGCCATCAATGGGACGGCAGCCCATGCTGTTGGCCATATATAATATAAGGCTCT
>JAUCGD010000046.1 GCA_030377945.1 Desulfobacterales bacterium HSG17
CCCCAAGCGAATTGGTGCATCTTGCTGAAAAGACGAAGCTTGAGGAGGGTAAGACAACCTCTTTCAAGCAAGGTAATTATATTGGGAAGCATATCTGGTTTCCGGATTTTGAAATATTTTCCATAAAGGCAAAGTCCGGTGTTCATAAGAAATTCGATCCCAGGTTCCATGGCAATACCGCCGAGGTCTGTGTCGTCTTATCCGGCAGATTGATTCTTACAGTCGCCGGAGAGTCCAATGAACTCGGGCCGGGGATGGCTTATCGCTTTAAGGCATTACTCGACCATCATTTCGATGTTATCGAGGCGGCTGAATTCTTATTGATTCATCACAATATTACGGCGTGAATCAAGTGCAAATCATCCAAACATGCCTTTTGTGGGCGTGCGGGGGCTATGCCATACACCGTGAAATCTATGATGATTGAAAGTAAAACAACGATTCAAGGACGTATAACAAATGAACGGTAACGCAATGAATAAAGAACCGGAAAGTATGGTCCGGATAAGATTTCAGGACTGTGATCCATTTGGCCATTTGAACAATGCAAAATACATCGACTATTTCATCAACGCCCGTGAAGATCATCTGGCAAATTATTATCAATTCGATATTTACGAACGGCAAAAACGATTCCAGACTAACTGGGTGATTTTCAAGCACCATCTCGTGTATTTATCACCTTGTTATTTTCGGGAAAATGTCACCATCAAAACGCATCTTTTGCAGTACTCGAATACTACGTTACTTATGGAAGGCGTCATGACTGATGCAGAACAGAAGCGAATAAAGGCGATAATATGGACGGAGTTCAGGTATTTTGATTTGGCAGCCGGAAAACCCGCAAGGCATGATGATGCGCTGATGCGTTTTTGGGATTCCATAGTGATTTCGACTGTAACTCCAAAGCTAAATTCCGGCGATTTTGATTTACGAGTTAAAGAAATCATGAGACGGCATACGGAACAAACCGCTTAAACCGTGTCTAAACCCAACCATGATTTTTTATTCGGTCACTCTAAAAGACGCAGGAGGGGAATGATGAGCAAAAAATCGATCGTGTTTGAAAAGATTTACAAGAATTACTTATCTCAAATAGCCGTTTTGGATACTCGATCACTGAAGGAGGCGCTATTCATACAGACCGATGGAAACAAGGCCATTATTCCCTTTTTTGGCAAGCCGTATCGCATTTCGAGTGAAGGCGTTTCAGATTTTTCAGGAAACAAACCGGATCATTCAGTGTGTATTATTCTCTTTAAATATCTTCTCCTATGTCCGCAGGTTGAACCCAGAGGAGAGAGCGAGTGGGTTGCTTACCGGGATTTTAAAGATGCCGCTCCTTTTGTCGGTGGCTTTGCGACTAACACGGAAAAGGCCATTGCCAAAAATTTTTCCGGAAGGCTTGATACACTGAAATCCGTTTGCACATCCTTAGCCGGAAATGCCTCGGACATTGACGCGACATACGATTTTGTCATGCAATTTTCAGCCCTTCCAAAAGTTCCCTTGCTATTACTTTTCAATGATGCTGATGAAGGTTTTCCCGCCCAATGTAAAGTCCTTTTTGAAAGGCGGGCAGCAAAATATTTGGATATGGAATGTCTGGCAATGGCGGGGATGCTTCTTTCATTGTATTTGAAAAAATCAGGATTGATTCAACCATATGAAAGCGGTGATAACTCTGACGCGCACCCCAGCACGTTATGAAGTCAGATGAAAAAATTGAACATTTCTTTCATCACTGAAAAAATTTAAAAAGCTTTAAAATAGTCTTCAGGACAATCGAATTTGAGCGCGTTAATCCATTAAAAGAAAGGCATTGCAGAGCTTTTGAAGTTGATTTGGGTATGCAGTGGACTTAAGTTTAATATGAACTATCCAAATAGTACTATATCATCAAGGATTTGCCGTCAGGTGCGAACTTATTCTGAGGCGGCTTGAGAGTTCTCTGGCGATTCCGGCAATGATACCATAACTGATTTCAGGGTGTTTCTGGTGGAGGATCATTAAGTCCTTAAAGTGCAGTTCGTAGCAGATCAGTTCTCCTTGCGCCAGGACATCGGCAGACCTCGGGCTATGATTAAGGATGGCCATTTCACCGATCACGGTGCCAGGACATAAGGTTCTAATCCGTTTTTGAGTTCCGTCATCCAGACCAAGAATAATTCGTGCCCTTCCTTGCATGGCCAGAAAAATCGAATTGCCCGGTTCTCCCTGGCGGAAGACATATTCCTGGTTCGAATAATTGCGCCGATTAAGATAAGGTTCAATAATTGATACTTGCCCTGGAGCAAGATTATCGAAAATCGAGATTTGTTTCAGGGGAATTTCGTTTTCATATCGGCCGTTTCCTATGAACTGGTCAAGGAGTTGTTCTTCAGCCTCATCAAGAGCAATATCCCTATCTTGAAAGCAAAACTGCTGTCTCTGTTCGGCAGTGAGAATATGAAAAAGCTGCCGGTGGTGGTAGGAGTGTTGTCTCTCCTTGAGACCGGCAAGATAAATCATGACCCCTTGTTGCCTGCATTTGCTAATCAACTGGCTGATCAGCTTGGCGCCGGTGCTGTCAATCTCGCCGACCATGCCAAAGTGAATAATGATCCATTGCACTTCCTGCTTTATCAGCTGGTCAACACGTTCTGAAATTTTGTCCGCGGTTCCAAAAAAGAGTGTGCCTTCTAATTCAAGAAGATAAATTCTTTTCCCCTGCTCTTCAAGAACCAAGGTTTCCTTTTCAGAACGATAGGTGTTTGAGTGAACATTTTGTGCGGTAAATTCCTGGCGGATAATGGATTTACTCATGCGATGAATTAACCAGAAAACCGAAATTAGAGAACCCACACCAAGTGCTTCAAAAATACCGAAAACAAGGAGGACCAGGGTTACGATAAAGACCAGAATAAGGTTTACTGCCAGGTCAAAATCCCTATTTTTCAAGGATGCTGCAAGTTGCCTGATGATATCCAAACTCCATTTATCAAAGGAGGAAATAGCAATCATTATCAGCATACCTGCGAGCACTACCTTGGGTATAAGGGCTACCAGGGGATGAAGTGCCAGCAGAACCATTAAAGGAAACAACCCGCTGGCAATACGAGAAAGCTGCGTACGGCCACCGAATTTATAATTTGACAAGGTGCTTGCTAAGCTTCCAGCGCCATTGATCCCGCCAAAGAGGCCGCAAAGCATATTGCCGACCCCTTGCCCGATTAACTCTTTATTGGAATTATAGCGTTCATTGCTCAGGGTCTCTGCCGCTGTACAGACCAGCATGGAACGAAGTGAGACAATGGCACCTATGCCCATGGACAGAAGAAAAAGATCTACAAGGAGGGGCCAAAATGTCCTGTCTGATATAATTGAGATAAATTGAGGAGCGTATCGCGGCAGTGGTATTGTTCCGGGAATGGCACCGAGCACAGGTCCCAAGTGCCCTTGTAATCCAACGTTTGCCAGCGCATAATAACATGCGACCCCGCAAGCGATTCCGTATACAGGTGTCGGAATGGATTTATTCAATTTAGGCCCAAACCATATGGCAAGGCAAACAACCAGACCCACGAGAAGAGTCAGGGGCTGCATTGAGTCAATATGAAAAACAAGTTCAGTTAGTGGGATATTCTTGTCTAATCCGAAGAAAGTGTTGATCTGGGTAAGTATGATTATAATGGCAGTGCCGTTGATAAGACCGGCCAGGACCGGATACGGGATGTATTTTGCAAAATCACCAACTTTTAAAAGGCCGAAAAAGATTTGCAGGGCGCCGCTCATAAACACGGTGAGAAAGAGAAATCCAACCGCCAGCATAGCGCTCTCCGGGCCACCTATTCCCCCAAGCCTGTTGATAATTAGATCAAGAGCACCCAGGAGCATGATCGCTGACAGGGAAAAAGGTGCGTTATTCATGAACGGCAATCCGCCTATGGGTGCAGCCCCGATATTGGAGACTGCAGACGATATCACACCAGCCACAATACCGATGGGAAGGTATTCCGGGCCCAATGGAGAAAAGACAAGCGCACCTAAGGCAATTGCCCTGGGTAAAGGAATGAGACCGGCCGTAAAACCTCCGGACAGGTCTCCTTTTATATTAGTGAACAATCGTTTCATAAGGTGCTCTCATATAGGATAACAGCTTGTTTTTTGTCAAGAAGAGTGGGATTTGAAACTGGTAAACCACATGTTGGCTATGACTGATAATGTTTCCATTATAAGGAGTGTCAACGGAGACTTTTTCTTGACACGTTTTGATCTCATTACGTATTATATCCGTATTTTACTATATAACAGATGGAAAGGAAGATGCCTATGTACGTCGGCCAAGTAATGCATACGGAACTGGTCACCACTGTGGAGCATACATCTTTGATCAAAGCCAAGGAAATGATCGAGGCTCACGATATTAACCATTTGCTGGTCGTGGATCAGAAAGGGAAACTGGTGGGGCTTGTTTCCGACCGCGATCTCAAAAAACATTGGGCTTCTTCAGCCACAACATTGGCTAAAAACGAACTCAACTACGTGTTGGATAAGATAACAGTGGACATGATTATGTCCCGTCAAGTAAAAAGTGTGACCCCGGCAACCACCATTGAAAGGGCGGCGGATTTCATGCAAGTGCATCGTATCAGTGCCTTACCGGTGTTGAGGGACAGCCAATTGGCTGGTATCATCACGCGTACCGATGTCATGCGCGTATTGCTGGATTCTATAGGATTGGCCGACGACAGCTCTCGTTTGACCATCCTAGTGGCGGACCGCATCGGCGCCTTGGCTGAAATAACGCAACTATTAAAAAACAACCAGATCAACATCCACAGTTTGATCTGCTGGCCGGAAAAAGATCACACCGGTATTTTTCACGTCATTATACGGGTGGCAGCCGAATACAGCCAGACGGCCGTTAAAGTCCTTCAGGAGGGTGGATTTTCCGTATTGACGGAATTCGTGGAGGATTTGTCGCCCTATTTACCCAAAACCTGATTATTAAAGAAAACCTCCTGTAATAGTATTTGTTCAAAAATGATCATGTGGGGGTTGAGTATGCATTTTCGGTATTTATTATCTCTTTTGAAAACCATTCGCATGCCGGGGTTCTTGCCCGTCATGAAGGATCTGATTCCTTTTTTACGGATGCATTTTCTACATGCGGCTTTTGAAGCCGGTTTATTGCAGGCTTTGGAAACCCCGCGCACCAAAGACGAGCTCATCTGTAGACTATCGGTCCAGCGCCCGGAGATCCTGGAAGCTCTTTTGGATATGGGGCTGGCAATCAAAGAACTCCGATTGAAAAGTAATTTATATGGGTTACGGGGAAAACGCTCGAAAATATTGGCATCACCGGCCAATGATGCCCTGGCTGCCATGATTCAGGGCAATGTGACCTATTATAACCAGTCCTATCGTTATTTGGCCGAGCGAATGCAAGGCGCGCCCCTGGGCAATAACCTGGGAGAGATCGGCGCCCTCGTGGCCCGTTTTGCCAGAGTCGGTGAACCCATTTTGGATAGCTTTATCAAGTCTCTGGTTTCTCCCAGTGGTGTTTTTAAGGTCTTGGATGTGGGTTGCGGAAGTGGTTTTGTCTTGAAAACTGCCGCCGGTGTCAATGGGGCGGTCACCGGTATCGGTGTTGATATGGACGATCAGGTGGTGGTTCAGGCCAAGGACAATATCATTCAATGGGGCCTGGAAAAGCGTTTTGAGATTTTAAGCGGCGATGTTCGATCCCACAAAGAGGTCCTAAGCGGTGGTTTTGATCTGATTACGATTTTTAATCTGGTTTACTACCTGCCTGAAGAAGAACGCTCCGCTTTTTTTACTTATTTACATGGGTTACTTGCCGTTGGTGGTTGCCTGGCCGTGGTCAATAATTTTAGAAGCCAGGGCAAGGATGTCATGGCGGCGAACCTGAATCTTGTGAATGCATCCTTAAGTCAGCTAACGGTTTTACCGGATCTGGCCGTCCTCGAACAGCAATTGGCAGACTGCGGATTTAAACGCGTTCGTACCACCCGGTTCATTCCCAAAAGCGAATTTTACGGGATCGCCGCCCATCAGGAGTGATGGCTATCGTAGAACATCATAAATTGTCTTGGCCGTCATTACGCGTCTCTTTATTGACATTTTTCCTACTTAATAAAATGGTATTTGAAGGGGGCAGGGCTGGATTATGGAATCCCGCCCTGCGTAGCAGGTTGAAACAGCAGTGTCCGGCCCTTTTGAACAAGAGTGATTTCCCGTTGCTGAAGCAGATGTTTCAGGGTGATCACAATCCAGCCGCCGAGCAGCGCCCGTTGCAACGATTTACCTGGAAAAAAGCTTTGGTATAATGTATCGAACGATACCCCCTGTGGACCTCCCGCCAGAACAAATTGCAGTACTTTAGCCGTTCGTTTATTGAGATGCTCAATGGTTGCCGTCAGCCGCGGGCGGGGATCGGTAATGGGGCTGCCGTGAGCCGGCAGAATTAGTTTCAGACCCGGCAGTTGCCGGATGTACGTCAGGCTTTGAAGGTATTTGTCCAAATCTGATTTCATGGGTCCCATCCATGTGGTTGTGCCTCGGA
Organism: Desulfobacterales bacterium HSG17; assembly: GCA_030377945.1. The sequence goes on from JAUCGD010000046.1 coordinate 6,569, forward strand.
AAACAAGGTCTCCGCCAAGCAGAATACCCGTCTCCCGGTTGAACAAGGCAATATCATCATCACAGTGTCCTGGCACCGGCAGGACTTCCCAGTTTCGTCCATTGACCCGGAGCAGTTGATGGTGGCTGACGCGGGTGATCCTGCCTGAAACAAAGCGGATTCTGAGCAGAGCTATGCAGAAAGCGTTGAGGCAATGGTTACGGATGCAGCGCCATGGGTCAGAGCCAACCGTCATTTGAGCATCAAACAGCTGGAGATCTCCCCAATAAAAATGTCTGTAATTCTGCTTGATACTGATTTTTAATGCCTGGCGTTCAGTGGCCAGGATCTCCAGGCCTAGCTGATGCTTTAAATGGGCCAATCCGGAAAAATGATCCCAGTGACCATGACTGGTCATTGCCCTGGTAACCGTGCAAGGATGCCCCCGCGTTTCGCAGCGGTCCGCTATCCGGGTGATGGCGTTGACAAGGGAATTGCCCGCCCGTTGACTGCCGAATCCCGAATCAAATACCAGTCCGTCCTCTCCGGCAAGCAGATAAATGTTGACTAAAAACTTAAACCTGCTGAGGGTTTGGCGAATTCTGAAAATCCCCGGAGCCACTTCCTGAATTGAATTCATTCGTCATTACCTGTTGAGCATCACTATACGCGTTTAAACTAAAATATTAGTCGCTAATTCCATTCTCAAATTCCAGCCATGTCCGCCCATCAAAAAAACCGTAGCTAAGTAATGGAAACAAGCCTCTAAGTCCATATCTATTTGCGGTCGGCACTTTTACGCCAACTCTTATGCGCCCAATTTCTAAAATCCGTAAACTAAGGACGTTCCCATTTTATACGCAAGCGGCATAGCCGTCTCTAAGTCTGGGAATACTTTTATATACAATTCCACATGGCCTAAGTTACCGGCGAATTGAAAGGCCGTACTTTATATTTTTGTGAGACAAACGCAACAAAGGAATTGCACTTCTGTTATTCAATCCAAATTTTGAAGCCATTCATTGGTAGATATTTGATAAAATACGATAGTTATTTTAACTCAATAGATTGGATATGACGTGTTGACTTTCCAAGGCAATTGTCTTAGGAAGAAAATTCTTTTTTGGGACACCTTAAGCAAAAAAAAATAAAGAAAGGACTGGTACTTATGGCACAATTACTATCTGATCGAAGGGATATTGATTTTGTTCTGCACGAACAACTTGGGCTGATTGAGCACGAACGCTTTGCCGAGTTTACTAAAAAAACGGTTGATTTGATTGTTACTGAGGCGCGCAATTTAGCCATAAAAGAGATTCTGCCCACCCAGAAACCAGGCGATGAAGAAGGCTGTAGCCTTGAAAATGGGGTGGTCAAGGTGCCGGAATGCTTCCATCGGCCCTGGGATTTGTATAAAGAAGGGGAATGGTTGGCCATGACCGACAAGCCTGAATCCGGCGGACAGGGTATGCCCAAGATGGTGGGACTGGCGGCCAATGAGTACCTGGTGGCAGCCAATTCGGCCTTTATGCTTTATAGCGCCATGACGCATGGTGCTGCCAAACTGGTGGAAGAATTTGGCACCGAGGACCAGAAAAAACGTTATATGAAAAAGATGTTTTCCGGTGAGTGGGGCGGCACCATGCTGCTCACCGAAGCAGAGGCTGGCTCGGACGTCGGGGCGCTGACCACCACAGCCACTCCCAGAGGGGATGGCACATATGCCATCAAAGGCAGTAAAATTTTTATTTCAGCTGGTGAGCATGATCTGGTGGATAATATCATCCATCCTGTTTTGGCCAGGATTGAAGGCTCGCCCCCAGGTACAAAAGGCATTAGCTTGTTCCTGGTTCCCAAATATTTCGTCAATGATGACGACAGTCTGGGTGAGTTCAACCATGTGACATGTGTTGGCATCGAAGAAAAAATGGGCATTCACGGCAATGCCACCTGCACCCTCTCTCTGGGTGATAAAGGGGAGTGTGTGGGCACGTTGCTGGGTGAAGTCAACAAAGGCATGCCCGCCATGTTTCGCATGATGAATGAGGCCAGGGCTTTTGTGGGCCTGCAGGCTTTTGGCGTCTCCACCGCCTCTTATATGTATTCACTGGATTATTCCCGGACCCGCATTCAGGGCCGCAATCTTATGGCCGGTAAGGACCCCGACGCCAAAGATGTGCCCATTATTCAGCATCCTGATGTGCGGCGTCAGTTATTAAATATGAAAGCCCTGGTCGAGGGCATGCGCAGTCTCATCTATTTTAACGGCAAATGTTCGGATATCGTCGCCACCACCGAGGATGCCGCAGAAAAAGAAAAATTCGCCGACATGGTGGAGATTCTGACTCCATTGGTCAAAGGCTATATCACGGACAAGGCTTTGGAAGTTTGTAGTCATGGGGTGCAAATCTATGGCGGTTATGGCTACATCAAGGAATTCCCAGTGGAACAATTGATGCGTGATTCCAGGATATTTATGATTTATGAAGGCACCAACGGTATTCAGGGCATGGACCTGTTGGGCCGTAAGCTGGGTATGAAGGGCGGCCGGCTGTTTGATGATTTACTGGACCAGATGCGACAAACCATTACAATGGCCAAGTCGCTTGAAGGTCTTGAGACCATTACTCAAAAGTTTGAAACCGCTGTGGAAAAACTGGCTGCAACCGGTAAACAACTCAGTGCCAAGGCCAGGTCCAAAGAAGCCATGAATGCCTATGCCTTTGCCCATCCATTTCTTGAAGTGAGCGGAGATGTGGCCATGGCCTGGATGCTCCTGTGGCGCGCTGCTGTTGCCTCCCCCAAGCTGGCCAAGAAAGTCGGCAGTCTTGATCCCGCAGCCATTGCGGCCAAAGCCGCCAAAAATAAAGATACAGCCTATTATGCCGGTCAGATCCAGACGGCAGAGTTTTTTATCAATACCCTATTGCCTCAAACTCTGGGCAAAATGGATGCTATTAATGCAGCTGACGACTCAGTTAATGCCATGCTTGAAGTCTCTTTTGGTTCTAAATAAGATCGAAGCTGTCTCTGGTTTAACAATTAAAACAATACCCTCTTCACAAGCCCTGTGAAATAAAGGGGACCATCGCATGTAGAGTTTCAACGCCGACTGTCAATCTTTTCTACATGCGATGGCCCAGGGGACCTCATCCCTTACTTTTTTTACTCCCTAAAATAGTATTTATTTGAAGCGGAACAAGGCTTCCTAAAGTACAAAAGATGCCCCCCATGAAAACAATCTGACCATGTGGGAGCTGCATTTTGCAGCAATGATGGTGCCTATAACGAGGACGTACCTGCTTTATGTCCCCGTTTTGACTGGGACTATATAATTTCCCATACATTGTGATTAAAAGTGTGAGGACGAACACTTGCACTCGGTTTGGATATGTACTATTTGAGGCGGCGCTGAAAGAACTTGTGGCGATTATACGGCGGCGGAACAGGAAAGGAATGAACATGAGTGAAAAAGAAAATAGTAAATCAAAGCGGGAAGGGTTGCTTAAATCTGTAATAACAACGGTTTTAGGATTTACCGGCAGTAGTACGGATAACACCGAGGACATGCTTGTTCAGGAATTATTTGCCATGTTATTGGAGCGGTTGAACAAATCCAAGGATGATTTAGCGGCCATTGTGGGGCGGGAAATCGGAAATTCCCTGGCTACTGCAATAAAGGAACCTATCGACGTGCTTTTATCCGGCAAACAGCTTCACATTACCGTGGAATTAAAATCCGCCCAAAAGCTGAAGGCGCCAAAGGATGAAGGTGCAGTCCAACTGCCGGTAGTCTCGAAACCTGTAAAAAAGAAAAAATCGAAAAAAAGCACAAAGGCCGCTAAATAGAATTGATCATAGGTGTTGGCACCCCCACTTGAAGCCTTGCCGTGAAAATGAGTTATGTTTTATTTGACAACGCTAGCACTCTGCATATACATACCCCCAAACGAACTGTAAGACCTTGGTGAAAAGCGCCGGAAAGGAGATTCTTTTTTTATGTTTAGGAAATTCATGGAGCATGTGTCCACCGCTGCCAATCGGTAACGGATGGAACGATAAAAGAATGATGACCGGTAGCAACCGGCTTCGGTGATCAATAACCAAATTCAGTCATTTGTTTCAAATCCGTCCCACAGCTTTATCCTCCGGTCGGCAGCACTATCCCCATTCAAAAACTAACTGATTATTATTGTTATTTACAGATCGTTCCAATCAGGAGACGTTTATTTTTGCTTGGAATAAAGCGATGTTTTGTATACCCAGCGAGGCTGGTTGCAAAATCCCTTGGAGGGGAAAACCATGAAGATCACTATTCAAAAAACAATTATAAAAGACCTGCGAACTCTAAAGAAACTCACAAAAAATGTTATTTCAAACCAATATACAACCTTTCTCAAAGCAAATGATGTGGGAACCTATCTTAACAGTGGGGCATCTGATCGTGAAATCGATAAAGGATGGAGAAAAGGGTGGACAATCCGTATCGACGGAAGGATCTGCGGATATAGCCTTTGTCATAAATCCATGATCCATGTGATGATGATCGATCCGGATTGGCAGCGCAAAGGACTGGGAACCGCTTTAATGCAGCATTGCCAGACAGAACTCTTGCAGAATTATGATGAAATCAATCTGGAATGCTTTAAGGAGAACCAAAGCGCATGTGATTTTTATCAGAAGAACGGCTGGGCAATTCGAGAGATTCGAAAGGATCATGCAACGGGACTCCACCGTATTTTTTTCCACAAGCAAAAAAAGGAACCGAACGCTCTTTCCATCGGCTTGGCAGCAATGGGTATGGATCCGGTCCGTGAAAGGTCCGTTCAAACGGAACAGGATAAAAAGATCGCACGGGTCACCGGGGTTCGGAAAAATGTGTTTCTCGTAAACGACGGATATAAGGAATCATGGGCTAAGGTCATTGGAAAACTGCACCATCAGACAGATGAAATTGTTCTTTTTCCAGTTGTTGGGGATTGGGTGTATTTAAAAGATGGTAGGATCGAATCCGTGCTTCCAAGAAAAAACACCTTATCACGCGGCGCATCCGGAAGATCCCGCAAAAAAGAGACTGCTGCTGTGCAAACCCAGTTGATCGCGGCCAACCTGGATCATGTGTTCATCGTTTGCGGCCTTGACAGAGATTTCAATTTACGGCGCATCGAACGATACCTGACGCTGGTGTACAACTGCGGTTGTTCACCGGTGGTGATTCTAAGTAAATCGGATCTTCATGATGAACCAAAGGAATATGTGCAGGATGTAGAAGCAGTTTCCTTCGGTGTCCCCGTACATTTGATTTCAGCCAAAAACAAGACCGGCATCAACGCCCTTTCACAATATCTTGCGCCAGGAAAAACCGCAGTGCTCATGGGATCGTCCGGAGCAGGGAAATCCACACTGTTGAATCTGTTGGCCGGCAAAGAGGTTCAGGCCACCGGTGAAGTAAGCGATTATGCTGGTAAAGGGATACATACCACCACCACCCGGGATCTGATTGTTCTGCCCGGGGGTGGACTTATCATCGACAACCCCGGCATTCGGGAGATTGCATTCTGGGATGTGAGTGACATAGCAGAAAGTACATTCCCTGATATCGATACGTTGGCCACAAGTTGCCGATTTTCGGATTGTACGCACATGGAGGAACCCGGATGTCGTGTGCGGGAAGCCGTGGGAATCGGCTCTTTGAAACCGGAGCGCCTGGAAAGCTACATGAAACAGATGCGGGAACTTGATTACCTCAACCAACGTAAAAACAAAAGCGCGAACCAAGTAGAAAAAGAGCGCTGGCAATGGGTGGCCCTAAAGGTGAAGCAGATGAAGAAAAGTGGAAAGGTTCAGCCTTAAATGCAAGTTACCGGGAGAGTCTGGCGTTGATAACACTGAGGATCTGAAAATGGAAGGCATCCATTTGCAATTCAAAAACAATCCGATTGTCATGCAATGAAGTATTCAATCGGAACCATAATATGGCAATTATAGTAAATTGTTTTGGCCAAATGGATGTCTCTTTTTTACACATTACATTTCACGTAACTCATATACTTCATCTGAGCGGGGAACACCTTGACATACAACGTCCCTTTTCCTAAAAGTAATATTATAACAGGAACTTTTTACTCTTAGTCGAAAATGAGGCAGAATCCGTTTTTGTTCGTCTGCTAAGGATTATTGGTATGGAGGAAATAAAAATGGAGTTTGAACGCTATTATCTTGATTTATTCGAGATGCTAAATTCTACATGTAAGAATATTTCTAGTGGCAGATTTGAACAATCAGATGCTAATAAATTATTTGAGCTATCAAAAATGAACAGATATCCAAGTTTGTTAGCAGAACTAGCGGAGTCATTTGGGATGATGTTGGTCAGGGTTGAGGCCAGAGAATTTGAACGCTCGCAATTTATCCAAGAACTCGAGGAGGCGAAAGCTAAACTTGAAGATTATTCACAAGGATTGGAAAAACAGTTGAGAGAATGTTCTGCCCATAAAAGCAAGAGGGATTGAAAGGTTTAAGATGTGAGTATTAATAGAGAGTGTATGACGACATCGTACCATTCTGCGTTTTATGTTTGAATATATAGCTTTTAAAACGGTTGCCCGGGCCTTTTGAACAAACTGGAGGCGCATTACAATCAAATACCGCTGAAAACACACCATGATTCCACCGACGGTCATAGTTTTTTCTTATTGAGACTTTGATTTGCCTGGAGAACATATTCTTTTAGATTTAAAAAAATGGGATAACATCTATGCGCTTTTATGCAGTCGCGGACATTCATGCCAGAAAAGGCCGGTTTAATAAAATCCGGGATGATATCGAAAAATACAGGCCACAAGTATTGCTTGTAGCCGGAGACATGATCAGTTTTGTCAGAGCCGATCCGGTGTTGTCCTGCTTGAACGATATGCCCGTGCCCGTGCTGATCGTCAGGGGAAATAGTGATCCGGCGTACGTTGAAAAAAAGCTTCCCATGTTTACTAATATTACATCACTTCATTTAAATCCGGTGGTTGTCAGGGGGATTCAGTTTTTGGGATTAAGCGGCACCATACCCGTTCCGTTCAGGTCAAGAATTCGATTCCGCGAAAAGGCACTTTTTGATCAGATGCAGTCCATTGTCGATCATGAGACGATTTTAGTGGCCCATCCGCCGCCATGGGGAACTCTGGATGAGGCTGGGGGAAAATTCCATGCCGGTTCAAAAGCCATGCGGAATCTGATTCATAAAAAGCAGCCGCGTCTTTATGTCTGCGGCCATATCCACGAGGCTTCCGGGGTCACTTTTCAAGGAGAAACAATGGTAGTAAACTGTTCCATGCCCGGCAGGGAAAAAGGGGCATTGATTGAGGTGGGGAAAGGGAATGGTATTCGGCTTGAGTGGGTCTGACTTTACTGTAGATTTTTGGCGATTAGAGCTCTCATAGTTGTATAATTTGATAAGATGTGTTCAAACATGGGCCAATCAAGATTTGTATATGCTTAATATAAGGGGCTGGGGATCGTTTAAATAAAACCATTTTCAACTGTCTAATTGGTTATTGAATTACAAATGGACGTCTCGGATACCCATGTCCCGGATACCCCCACGCGGATACCGTTACATGCACTTATGATTAAATTGATCAATAAAATATTTAAAGTCCAGAGCAAAGAGTGGCCTCTTGTGAACTTTTTATGCCTTCTTCTCATGGCCGCTACAACTGTACTGATTCTAAGCCGAACATTAATTAATGCTTTGTTTTTAGAAGCCTATAAAGCACAATTTCTGCCTTATGTTTTCGTGGCACAAGCCCTTTTTTTTGTTTTTGTTTCAGCTGTATATTCAACAACTGCCGACCGGCAGGGAAAGACCAGGCTGACCTATTATTATTTTTCCATATTTATTATTTCTTTGATCCTTTTGCGCGGATTGCTTATCCTTCAATGGTCATGGGCACCGTTTGTTTTGTATGTCTGGATGGAAACACTCACCCTGGTACTGATGATGCACTGCTGGTTAGTAATCAATGATTCTTTTAACAGTCGCCAGGGTAAAAGGCTTTTTCCCATCATACTAACCGGTGGGACCATAGGAGCAGTGGTTGGCGGTATTTTAAGCCAAACCTTTGTACACTTGGTCGGCACGGACAACCTTATTGTTTTTTGTATCCCTTTTACGATGATCGCTTTTTTTTGTGCCCATCATTTGAATAATACGGAGCCTGCCTTTGACAGGAAAGTGATAGTCAGAGCTCAACCTTTAGAAAACACCCGTCCAATGAAGGCCCGTTTGTCCTCACTGGTTTCAGGGATCATCCATGACCGTTTTTTGATGGTGCTTTTTGCCATATTCGTCACAACCACCATCGCTGCCACCCTTGTAGATTACCAGTTTAAAACCATATTAAAGCAGAACTATTCAAAAGATGAAATAGCTGCTTTTCTTGGTATCTTTTATGCCATTACAAATCCGTGTACAATCCTGGTCCTTTTAACCATGACCAACCGTATATTGATTATTTTGGGAATTGCTTTCGGCCTTGCAAGTATCCCCTTGTTCCTGGGCATGGGTTCAATTCTCTATTCAATTTTCCCCTTGTTCCAGATTATTGTAATCACAAAATTCTTTGAGGAAATTTCCCGTTTTTCCTTGCGTAAATCCAGCTGGGAACTTGCATTTGTCCCTTTCACACCTGAACGCAAACGAAAGATCAGCGTTGTTTTCAACGGGGTATTCGGACCACTTAGTATCCTGCTGGCCAGCGGAATACTCATTTTTTTCAGCAACCATCTTTCCATGCAGCAGATTGCAATTTTCACTTCTATTGTCTGTGTTTGCGGTATATTTGCCTGCCTGATTTTTAAAAAACCGTATATTGAGAAACTCAATGCTTCTCTGGCTTCACGGCATCTCAGGCTTGAAACCGATTCAGAGCTGAGCGATTTGATTGACCACCATGCTATGGGGCAAATTCTTGACAATCTTGGTGATAGGGACCGCAACAGTGTTTTATTTTCATTGCAACTGATCTGCGAGTACAGGATACCGGTCAGTCAGTCCAGGATCGAAAAATTGTTTCGCCATGATGATGTAGAGGTTCGAATTCAAACCATCAAGGCCATTGTCATTGAATCAGAGGGGCAGTCTGGGAGCTTTGGCGAAGGCCGGGATATGTGCAGTTGGCATGAAAGGCTTATGGATTTGTTTGAATCTGACAAATCAATTCCAGTGAAAATTGCATGTCTCAGGGCGCTGGATCAATGCAGACAAAAGGATCTGGCTCAATTATATAGAAAGCACAAGGACAATTTTGACCCAAAAATCAGGGCGATCTGCCACCTAAATCTTATCAAACTCGAATCCAGCTCAGATCAAGCCTATGAAAATGTGTTGGGCCAGTTGCTGCTCCATCCGGATTATGCAATTCTTGAACAAGCTATCTGGGCGGCAGGAAAAATCGCATCCCCTGATCTTTTCTACCCACTTACGGTATGCTTAAAAGACCCGCGCTTGTCTGCCCAGACAAGGTCTGCCCTGGCTGGATATCCTGAAACCATTGTTCCTGAACTGGTAACGCTTTTTAACAATTCTCGCGGCAAACAATTTTTCAGGCTTCAAATCATCAATACCCTTGCCAGCTTTAAATGCAGGGACACCATTACTGCCCTGGTCAGTTTCATAGGTTTGAAATCTGCAAGGGAGAGATATCAAATCCTAAAAACATTAAATCATATCCGTAAAGAGATGCAGATAGACTTTAAATCCTTTCGTGAACCAATTGTAAAACAAATATTCAAAGATATTGAAGAAGGATATTTTTGTTACAGGCTTCTCAATGGTTTAAAATCAGAAATTACTTTTATTACCAAGGAAGTACTTCATAAGATAAAAAGAGCTGAAGAACGCCTGTTCCGACTTCTTTCCCTGCTATATGACCAATCTATCATTTACAAATCGTTCTTTGAAAAAATTGAAGATCATCGGCGCCATAACAAGCTACATAAACTAATTGATGTTATCATCATCGCCATTTGCGGTGTAGTTTCCGGAGCTGATACTTACGAGCAAATCGAGAATTTTGGGAAAAAACGTAAACAGTGGCTTTCGAAATTTTTAGAGTTGCCACATGGTATCCCTTCGCATGACACCATCGGTAGAATTTTCGAAAAAATGAACCCGATGGAATTCCAAAACAGTTTTAAACTCTGGATAGAATCTATAACAGAACGAACCAATGGCCAAGTGATCGCAATTGACGGGAAAACGTTGAGACGTTCTCATGATCAGGCCAAAGAAAAAAAAGCCATTCATATGGTTAGCGCATGGGCAGCATCCAACCAAGTGGTTTTGGGGCAGTTAAAAACAGATGAGAAATCAAACGAGATCAAGGCCATTCCTTATCTTTTAAAGCTTCTCGATATTTCAGGGTGCATTGTAACGATTGATGCGATGGGTACCCAGAAAAAAATCGCAAAGACGATTGTGCAACAAAAGGGCGACTATGTTCTTGCGCTGAAAGAGAACCAAAAGACCCTTTATGAAAATACCGTCCTATTTTTCAATGACATGGAAAACATGCAAGACAATCATTTGGGTACATATGAAACTATCGATGGCGATCATGGCCGATTGGAAACGCGTAAGTATACAATGACATCCGATATATCCTGGCTACAAAACAAAGAGGGGTGGGCTGGAATCAATAGTGTTGGCATGGTGGAAAGCACGCGAGAACTAAACGGAAATATCAGCAACGAGAAACGATACTACATCTCTAGCCTGGAGTGTGACGCTAAAAGATTCGGCAACGCTATTAGAAGCCATTGGGGAATTGAAAATTCCGTTCATTGGGTGCTGGATATAGCATTTCGCGAAGATGAAAGTCGGATCAGAAAAGGCTCGGCCCCAGAAAATATAGCTGCTATTCGGCACGTTGCCCTAAATCTATTGAAAAATGATAAAACATTTAAGGGAAGCATTAAAACCAAACGGCTTAACGCAGCGATGGATATAAAATATTTGGAGCAAGTCATATTTCGTTAAAAAGAAGCGCTCAACATAATAGGTGCTTCAGGACATTTACATGCGTTGGCCCTGCCCAAACCAGTACCACCGAATTTGCGCGTGATTGATGTATCAGCTTGGGAAAAAGCAGAGAAAAGCATTGCCTGGTATTCTTTTGAAATACCGATCCCGGTATCTTGAATGGAAAAAAGCAGCTGTACATTCGATTTACTCTCCTGCCTTTTTTGAACGATTAGACGGATGCTTCCGGAATCCGTAAATTTCACCGCATTTCCAATCAGATTTATCATTATCTGCCTCAAACGCAGAGCATCACCTATAAGAATTGCGGGGATGTCGAAATCAATATCCAATGATATCATCAGTTTTTTATCGGATATTTTTCCCGCGAACATGTCGATCACTGACTCAACTTCGGTTAAAAGGTGAAACGGTCGTTTTTCAAGGGGCAGTTTATCTGCTTCCATTTTTGAAAAATCAATGATGTCGTTGATGGTGCCATTGAGTGTGGATGTAGCGAACTTGATACTTTTGATATAATTATATTGGCGTGCCGTGAGTGTGGTTTTGAGCACCCGGTCCGTTAACCCGAAAATAGCATTGAGCGGCGTGCGAATCTCATGGCTCATGCTTGCCAGGAAAAGGGATTTGCGCTTTTCTGCGTTTTCAGCCGTTTCACAGGCTTTTTTAAGAGCTGCTTCTGTTTTGATTCGTTCCTGGATTTCTGCCTGGAGGGAAACCGTTCGAACGGCAACGGTTTCCTCTAATCGTAGATTGGATTGTTCTGCAGAGACTAATGCCGCCTCCCGTTCGGCCTTTAACGTGTTGATGCGATCAGCAATCGCAATGGCGATGGCGATGATTTCGATGGCAGAGCCGATTTGAAGACCGTAATAGGAAATAGATGTGTATTCCAAAACACGAAAAGCGGTCAAGGTGTTGCAGATGGCCCCAAGCGAGACCGGTATAAAAGCGATCAGAATAAACCGTCCGGGCTTGAAACCGTTGAGGTAAGAGATTAATGCCGCCAAAATAGCCAAAAAAGGGACGATAAGCACCAGGGCAGTTATAATTAGAGTCAATACCTCGATTGTCTGATAAAGAGAAAATAAGACCGTAAGCAGAACAAATGTAATGATTCCCGTAAAAAAGCGGTCAATAACTACAGCATTATTTCGGGTATTTAAAAATTCCTTGAGAAAGAGACACCCCCACAACAAGATGTTGCCACCGAACAAAAAGATAAGTTTTCGTAAAAATTCCGGATCAATGTCAGGGAATAATTCTGTAATCATCCCATTGAAGTAGAAAAAAAACATTCCTTTGGCTAAAATATAAAGCACGTAATAGAGACGTTCGAGTTCCTTTAGCGCAAAATAAATATAAAGGTTAAAAAGGGCCAGTCCCAATACAAGACCGTAATACAAGCCAAAGAGTAAAAATTGCCTCAGCTTGTGTTGCTGATAACTGTTTTTAGTATAAATTCGTAATGGTAAATATAGCGCCGTGCTCGTTTTTACACGAATTAAAAATTCTGTTTTTTGTATGGACCCGGAAAACGGTATATCGACGGGGTCATTCCTGTAAGCAGAGTATCGACCGGCATTAATGGTTTGCCAATCCCCTATACCTTTTTCAACCAATTTATAATGATGCCGGAAATAAATGTCAGCTTTATCCACATAATTGGGAAAACCAAAATCCAGAAGGAAAAGTGGGTTTTGAAAACGACCTTCGTAGAGCAATTCAAACCGCAGCCACCAGGCACTATGTGTCATACCAAAATTAATGTTTTCATGTTCTTGTGGCTGGAATCCAATTTCCAACGGTTGCTCAAACAGATCATCAAGCGTAAGCGTGTTTGAAACGTCCTCAAAGAATAATAAGTGGGGCGTGGGATTGATGGTCGCAGTTTGCGGTTGCATGACGATTGGGCCTGCGCAGACGGTTGAATGGGCCAGAGCCAATATTAGAAGTATAGAAGTATAAAATGCGTTTGCCACAGTTGTACTCCGGAATGGAAATTGAGCAGATCAAATAGAGTTAAAATGATTAAAGAGGTTGACACTGCCTGAACCTTATTTGCCACTATTCGTTCTGAGCCGTTTTGAAAGGGTTTGCATAAGGCCCATGGATATTTCAGGATATTCATGAATAAGATCAAGAAAATCTTCTTTGCCAAGCTTCATTATTTTGCAATTATCAAGAGCCTTTACCGTTGCCGATCTGGGCAGGTACTCCAATAAAGCAAGCTCCCCGAAACAATCCCCGTCAGACATTTTCCTGACTGGTTTGCCGTCAATGCTGACCTGGACTGTACCTGACAGAATCAAATAAAATGAATCTGCCGCATCTCCCTGGGAAAAAATAATATCGTTTTTTTGAACCTTTTGATCAACAAAAGATTCGGCAATGGGCCTTAGTGTTTCTCCTGCCAGGCCGGAAAAAAGGCTGGTCTTTTTCAACAGGTATATCTGCTCGATCACAGGGATCATTATTTTTCTCCTTTCATACTCCTGGGGAAAGCATAGCTTAACGGTTTCAGGGTCCAGCCAGA
>JAUCGD010000427.1 GCA_030377945.1 Desulfobacterales bacterium HSG17
TATTTTCTGACCTTTATTCAAAACATGCTATTGGTACATCTGGTTATATGTGGTGGGACTCATTAATAACTTACTGTGCCTATAAAAATAAAGATTTGGGAATGGAATACAATGTATTAGAAGCAATAACTATTGTTATAAAAAAAATTTATAAACAAAGTTATCAGTCCTCAAAAAAAAGTGCTGTACATGGTATTGAACATATTAAAAATTGCTAAAACAACAGACAATATTTTGCTATAACAAGCAATTTATAAAGAACTTGAAACGTAAAACATTAGAAGAAGATAAGAATTTAATCTGGTTTAAATGGAAGACCTTAAAATTTTGTATCACAAATAAAGTGCCTGGCAATGTGGGCAAAACAAATGACTTTAAAAGATATTGGAATTATCATGATAAAAACAAATATCCATTAACAATCAGGTGATGAGAATATGAAACAATTAACCATTTTTAAATCAGGCAGTTATGTCAGCTATAATCCTTTTGATCTTGACAGGGAGTTCACTTCCTTCCCACGCAGAAGACGGCATCTGCGCCCGTGTAAAATCGAAATCCGTCAGGAAAAGACCTGGAAAGGCAGGCATTTGACGCACACATGCGGATCAACAACGGATTCGGCAACATCTTCCTTGAAGATGTCAGGGTAGATGTCATTTTTGTTCGTGAATCAGGATACTCAGGATGATAAAGGATATTCAGGTTAATCCTGTGTATCCTTCCCAATCCTGACCATCCTGATTCAAAAACAGTCTGACCCCGGATTCACAGGATTAAAGGATTACCAAGATTGCATTTGAAATGAAAAATACAGAAATTACCAAAGCGATTTCAAAACAAAACCTATGCCTGAACTGGTACTGGATTATGTCATCCCCACAGATGTTTACGGAGATGATGCCTTTACCAATGAAATTGAACCATTTGTTCCCTTTCCCCTGGGCGTAAGAATCACCAACGGCTCAGGCACGGCAAAATCATTAAAAATCGAATCTGCCCAGCCCAAAATAGTTGAAAATGAATTGGGCCTGCTCATAGGCTTTGAAATTCAAGGCAGCCAAGTCAACTGCCAGCCGGCATCCCCCAAGCCTGCTTGCAGATTTCGGAGACATTGCACCCAACACCTGCGGAACCGGCAACTGGATCATGACCTGCTCCCTGTCCGGCAAATTTGTGGAATTCACGGTTGACATATCCCATTCAGACGAACTCGGGGGACAGCTTACATCTTTGATTCAGGGCAGCCCTAACACTCATTTTCTGGTAAAAGATGTTATGTGCGACCTTGAAGGCCGGGACAGTATCAAAGATTTTCTGGCACAATACGGCCAGGGATTCAGGCTATATGAATCCGATAATGTGGACACAGATGTAACAGACATGTCAGAGTCTTCCACTCTAACCGGAGCAGGAGAAACCTTTACCCTTTCAGCCCCTGCCACATTGGGATTCATATATGCAAAACTTAACGATCCCCACAGCGGACAGAAGCGAATAAAGCAGGTAACATGCTCAGACGGAAAAGTCATAAAACCGGAAAACGCCTGGCTCTCCAAAACCCGTGACAAGGACAACAACTGGCTCTACTATCTCAACATCTTTGATGCCAACACAACAGACTCCTACACCATAACCTTTGAAGACCTGGCAGCAGGGCCTCAGCCCCCTGTGGTGGGAATTGCTCAGGATTTCACAGTGCATTCAGGAGCAGATGTCAACGCAGACAATAAAATCGATCTGGAAGAAGCAATAAACGCCCTGCAATCCATAACCGTAATTGAAACTCCAGACACGGAATACAGCGGACAAATTTCCACAGACACCATATGGGACAGCAATATAATAAAAGTCACAGGAGATATAACAATACCCCCTGACACAACCCTGGAAATTACACCCGGAACCCGTGTAGAATTTCAGGGAAATTATAAATTAACGGTCAACGGCACACTCCTGGCAAGTGGAACCGCAGGGCAGGCCGTAATTTTTACACCAACAGATACGGACGCAGGATGGCAGGGCATACGCTTTGACAGCACAGACAGCTTGACTGAAAATACACCCTCAAAACTTACATACTGCATCCTGCAATACGCAAATGCCCAAGGCGCACAGGAAATTGACAACAACGGGGGGAGCAATTTTTCTGAACAATTTTCCGGGCCTGACAATTTCCAACACCATAATCACCAATAACAGGGCAGAAAGCGCAGGAGGCGGAATTTACTGCAACAACTCGGACCTGGAGGTTATAAACACAGTCATTGTAAACAACAATGCAGTGCAGGGAGGCGGCATATACATTGCAAACTCAAGCCCCACATTCATGAACAATACAATCAGTAACAACACGGCTGTAACAGGCGGTGGTCTGTGCATTGCAGCAGATTCAAGCCCGGCATTTACAAATACAATCATATGGGGAAATGCTTCATTTGGCATTGGTGATCAGGCTGCCTTGATGGCGAGTACAGCCAACCCGGTTTTTTCATACTGCAATGTGCAGAGCGGTGTTACTGGTTTTGCAGGAACAGGTGTTTCCGAATATGGCATTGCACTATATCTTAATTCCATTGATGCTGATCCCATGTATGTCAATCCCGCAGAAGGGGCAGGCAGGGAGTTTAACGGTTTAATTGCAGACTGGTCATTGCAGAGTACATCTCCCTGTATAAATGCCGGTGTTCCTGGAACAGGTAGTGATGAAGCAGGTATGGCAGATGTTGCAGGGCAAAGTAGATTTTCCGGTATAGCCATAGATATTGGTGATTTTGAATTTCAGGAATAAAATATGAAACAGTAGAGCCTCCTTACATGGAGGCTTGTTTACGGACTGTTTACGCCCCGTTTGCCCCCATGTAAGGGGGCGCTACCGTTAAAAAATCCTTTTCATTACCTTTCATTGTGATATCATTTAAATC
>JAUCGD010000428.1 GCA_030377945.1 Desulfobacterales bacterium HSG17
TCCAGGTTAAAGAAAAAGACGTCTGTGTCTGCTGCGTCTGAAAGCCGGGCTGATATGGGAGATGCAATATTAAAATTTGTGGATGTGTCCGCAGTGTCATTGGGTTCTGTTTCAAGCTGTTTGCTGCTTGGGTTCAGGGATATGGTGAATTGGGCTTTGGCATCTATGTCCAGCAAAGGGAGTACTCTGACGGTGTAGGTGTCTGACGGGTATGCACCTTCAAGACTTACCGGGGCATGTTCCGGGCAGTCCACAGAGTCAATCACAGTTCCGGCGCTGTTCAATAATTCCATGCGGTATTTTGCCTGATCGCCTGAAGGGGTCAGGTCAATCTTAACAGCCTGGGGTTCTGAAAGGTTGAAGGTGAACAGGGATTCATCCTGAAGGTGGTTTATAACACTCTGGGCTGTGCCTCCCATGTTAAGCGGCATAGTGGTTTTGGTAGAAAGGGTGTCCTGGATTTTATAGGTGATTATGTAAGGATTGTTTTCGTCAATGTCTCCGGCAGATGTGGCTTTTACATAATAGATTCCGGCACTCAGGCCCAGGGGGAAAATAAGGGGTTTTCCGTTTATTGATGTTCCTGATGCCATGAGGATTTCTGATGAATCCAGGATTTCTATTTTTAAATCTGCGGTTGTGCTTTTGGATAGAAAGCCAATGTCTATTATTGAATCTGATGGCAGGGTTATTTTGAAATAGTCGGTGTCAGTTTCAAAGGGAATAGTGGCTTCGTAAAAAGTGCCTTCGGTTATGGGGAATGACTGGACTGATGTGTTGTTGGATTCGGCTTCCATTGTTTCATAGGTGGTGTAAACGAAAAGGCCCTTTGTGTAAATGTTTCCTCTGTATATGGTAGATACTTCAACCCATCCGTTTTGAAGGCCGGTTAGGATGGCATTTTGAATTGATGCAATGGTTGTATCTGAAGTTGACCATGCAGCTTCTATGGGTATAATTCCATCAGTATATTTTCCATTCAGTGTTAGCCGGTATTTATCAGGGGTTTTGATGCGATCTGCTGTAACCCAGGCGTTTTTAAGATTGCAGATTGTAAACAGGCTTTGGGTATTGCCTTTATCAGGTTCGTTTATAGGTTCTATTTTGAGAGCGCAGTTAAAGGATTCGGGGCTGGTTACTGTCCAGGTATAGGTACCGCTGTTTTCCGTGCTTTCTGCTATTGTTTCAAAAGTGCCTTGTTTACCGCCCTGACGGGAAAGAGAAATTTGGACGTTTCCCTGGATGTTTTGTGTATCCCATGTAATGATTTTTTGATCGCCTATATGCCATCTTGCTGCCTGGTTAGGAGATGAAATAAATAAATGTCCCAATATTCGAGACTGACCTCCTCTAACAGCATACACATAACGACTACTTGGATCATTGTGGCCATATACATTGCCTGCATCAAACCCCACACCCCACACAGTACCCATGTTGCTAACAAAAGTAGATGAAGACCAGTAATAGTTCAAATTTGTATTTAGGAAATATCCGGTATCAATAGAAGGACTATATTGATTCAAATCTACAATGGAATCAATTTCTTTCAAATCAGGAAGTCTCCAGTCATTATGCTCTGAGAAGAAAAGATTTTTGCAATACTCAAGCGCATTTGACCATGACATCTGTATTGCTGACCCGACCTGCTGCCACATCAGACCCGTTGCCGTATCTGTTACTGTTCCATCACAGTTATTAATCAAATGATCAAATGACTTAGGTAGGTCGCCTCGAACTGCAAGCCCATAACAACGTCTTGACTTGAAGTCCTCAATGTCATATCCGTTAGTTAAATCCACTATCCAAACAACGCTTGCATCAATGGCTTTAATAGAAGAAGTCCAGTAGGTCGATTTAATATTTGGAAAATATTCAATATCAATAGCAGGAAATTCTCTTCCATAATTAGCAATAGAACGTAACTCCATCCTTGTAGGCAAACGCCAGCTAGGGCCAATCAAATAATTTTCAGTATTCAAAGCAATAATAAAATCCTCAGTATCCGTCCCATCTCCAGGCGTCCCAGCATTTCCACCATTGGTTTCAGGATTACTGTCATACCAGGTATATTCATTATCCGCATCATGAGGATTGGAATAATCCTGAACCCCGTCCATATTCTGCTTAACCTCCCATATCAACCCGGTCACATTATCCCGTACCATGAACCATTCCGCAGCATCATCAGGCAGATCATTACCGCTGGCATCCAGCTTGGTGTATGAGGGCGGGTTAATGGTGTAATTGCCGTCCTGGCCGTAGAAGGGTTCGCCGGGCTGTGGGCATGTGATTTCCTGGGTGTTGTCATAGCACTTGGTCTGCCCTGTGTCGGGTATGGGCCAGGCAAATGTGTTAAATGTGTTAAAGGTTAATGCCATAATCAGGATGATTGACAGTGTTTTTATTTTTGTTGCTTTTTTCACTGTGTACCTCCTTTTGATTTGAACTGTGATTGGTCTGATTTATGTGGTGGGCTATGATTCAAGAAGCTTTTAATTTTGCTGATTAAATCATGTCATATAATAAAACATTTCAATCAGAGTACAAGTGTGAGCCGCCTGTCTTGTATTATGTAGATCAATCACGTTGGAACCATGATTAAATGATTAAATGATTTACTATGAATGTTCATGCATAATCATTTAAATCATGGTCACATTCCCCACACTTTAATCTTTTTCCCCTGATATTTTTCCTGTCTGGTGAATATCTTCTCCTCCCAGGTTCTTTTTTCACTTCTGTCAAAAATAACCAGATGCCCCTGGTCAGTGCCGCATTTGTCCATATACATGAAGGTTTGCTCAAGTCCCTTAGTTATAGTTTTTTCAAGATCACCGTATCGGATTTTCAGTTCTATAACCACTTTCTGAACATCATTTTTATTTTTCCACAATACAAACAGATCAAATCGTTTTCT
>JAUCGD010000429.1 GCA_030377945.1 Desulfobacterales bacterium HSG17
CTCAACAATAATCTCACCTTGGTAACATTTATCAATGCCTCATGAAAACTTTCAGCATTTTCTTGCGCCAGTTCAAATACCAGGGATACGTCTGCTTCATATTTTTCTTTTACAATTGCTGCTTCATATGATGTTGCAAGGTGCTTTACAGGGGATAGACAGGAATACTCAATTATAATTGAAAGATGGGAAGGTATTATTTTTTCCTTTACGGGCAAAGTTTCAATAGCCTGTTTTACAGCTCCTGAATAGGCTCTTACCAGACCTCCTGTTCCGAGTTTTATTCCGCCGAAATACCGGGTAACAACTACTGCTATTTCTCCAATATTTGAATGGAGCAATGTATTTAACATGGGTCTTCCTGCTGTGCCGTGGGGTTCTCCGTCATCGCTCATGCCTACCTGGGCTGTGCTTCCTGGAGGGCCTGATACAAAGGCCCAGCAATTGTGTGTGGCATCGGGAAATTCTTCTTTAATTTTTGCGATAAAGGATTTTGCATCAATCGGTGACGGGGCATGAATAACAGTTGCGATAAATCTGCTTCGTTTGATGATTTCTTCTATACGATGTTTTTTTTGGGGGATTAAATAGGACAATATGTCAGCCTTTCAAAATTATTCAGGTCAAATTATTCAGGTCAAATTATTCAGGCACAGGCGATATTACTGTAAACTGTACAAAATCATAATTTCCTGCCTGATCCATAACTGTTAATTGATATTGCCCCGGAGTCTTGAATTGATAAATGCGTGTTTCGTTAATTCCTGATTGTGCTATAAGTTCTCCGTTAAGGAGCCAGTATAGATTTTTTTTCCCGCCTCTTGCCATAAGGTTTATTGATGGGAGGCGAATTTCAGAACCTGGGGGGCGAAATAATGTTTCCGGTTCAACACCTATGATTTTGATATTGTCAGCACGGTTAAAAGATGCCTTGCCGCAAATGGGGTCAAAAGGAGGTATTTTTGATTTTTGGTGCAGTTCAGGAGAAAGCCAGGGTTCTGCGGCTCTGGGCCAGCGTGCAATTTTTTTTTTAATGGGGTTGGAAACAGGACAGTCAATATCCACCCTGAATCCGGTTTCAGGATTTATCATTATTGTAAGGGGATTGGGCTGCCATAGCCGGTCTGTTCTGTCAGCAAAGGTTGGAGGAACAACATCATTGAGAATCCAGGCCGTTCTGCGGCGGATACACAGAGGGTCTTTATCTCCTTCCTGTTTTTCATTTGGAAGGGTTCCAAGGGGCCAGCAGATTTCTTTGCGGCTGACAGTATCAGGAATTGGCAGTGGAGGAGTGTACCTTCTGGGCAGACTGTCAACAATGTTGAAAAGCAAAGGCGCTGCTGTTGCCCGTCCGTACTGGCCCGGAGAAGGAGTGCCGTCCGGCCTTCCTATCCATACACCTATTGTATATTGATTTGTTACCCCGATAGTCCATGCATCCCTGAAACCGTAGCTGGTTCCTGTTTTCCATGCAACCTGCCTGGATCTGTCAAGAAAAAGGCGGCCTGCTGGAAGATCAGGTCTTGGATTTTCCTTGAGTATCTGTCTTATTATGTAGGCAGCGCCATAAGTGAGAAGCGGTCTATCTTTTGCAGCATGATTTATTCCAGCCTGATTAATATTTTTGGTAAATTTCAGCTCACCGGTCAGACCTTTGCGGGCAAAAGCTGTATAGGCCCTTACCAGATCTTCAAGACAGGTACCAGCTCCGCCCAGTATCATTGTCAGGTTCGGCTCCTGATATGGCGGATACTCAAGCTTTATTCCTCCCTGACGCAGCCTGGTATCAAAGAATTTGGGGCCTGTTCTGTCTATGAGATCTACTGCTGGAAGATTTAATGAGCGGCAGAGAGCCTCAGCTGCACTTACCGGGCCTGTAAAATGACGGGTAAAATTATCGGGCCTGTATCCGCTGAAAGAAAAAGGCGCATCAATCATAAGGCTTTCCGAATGAATCAGCCCTTCTTCCATTGCAATGGCATATAAAAAAGGTTTCAAGGTTGATCCCGGAGATCTTATGGCACGGATCATATCCACATGTCCAAACCTGCTGTTATCAAAAAAATCAGCAGATCCCACATAGGCCCTTACCTTAAGGTTGTCATTTTCAACAACAATTGCAGCACCGGATGTATGTTCAGGTGTATCTGCTATAAAACCCTGAATCAAATCTTCAACAGTTTCCTGGATAAAGGGATCAATAAATGTCCTCACAGGGGCAGAAGGGCTGCCCCTTGATTTGAGACGCCTTGCAAGAAGCGGTGCTGTCATGGGTCTTGGGTCAAACCTGGCAAGAACCTGCTCCATTTTGGCATCTTTAACAATGCTTTTATCCCATACCCCGAATTTTGCCATGCGGTCCAGAACCTTATTTCTGCCCCTTTCAGCCCGGTCAGGATGCCTGTCAGGCCTCATCCTGGTTGGAGATTGTGGTAAAACTGCAAGAAGTGCTGCTTCAGCATGGCTTAACTCAAGAGCAGATTTGCCAAGATAAGCAAAACTTGCAGCCTGAACCCCTTCAACAGGGCCGCCAAAAGGTGCATAGTTTAAATACAGTGTAAGTATCTCATCTTTTGTAAAATGATATTCAAGCTGAAAAGCACGGAACATCTGGCATGATTTACCTTTGATATCTTTGGTATGAGGATGTAAAATCCTTGCCACCTGCATGGTTAGAGTTGAGCCTCCTGACAGAAAACGGCCTGAACTGACGAATTGAAACAGGGCACGTATCAGTGCAAGGGGATTTACCCCGGGATGAAACCGGAAATAGCGGTCTTCATAATTTATCAGGGCTTGAACATATAAAGAAGAAACATCCTTAATATTAACAGGGTATCTCCAGACCCCTTTTACCTCAGGTAAGGTTCTAAGAGATGTTGCATTATCCTATACAAGAGTAGCGACAACATTTGTATCA
>JAUCGD010000430.1 GCA_030377945.1 Desulfobacterales bacterium HSG17
TTCAGGGCAGGAATTGCAGATTTCCTCCCCTGGCCCTGTTTTAGACCGGCCCAAAAATCAGATTCCGGTTCTTACTTCGACTTCGACTTCGGGCCCGGGTTTTTCTCCGGCTTTACCAAGAGAGATGTGCATGGAATTTGCTATTGGTTCTGTGGCAAAGGTTCTTGGTCCTGAATTTGCTGTTGTGGATACATATGATGTCCGGGTACGTCTTCCTGATGAACCCCTTATGCTGGTTGACAGGATTATGAAAATTGAAGGGAAAAAAGGCTCCCTTGGTTCAGGCAGTGTTGTAACGGAACATGATGTATTACCAGGAGCATGGTATCTGGACGGCAGCCGCGCCCCTGTATGTATTTCTGTTGAAGCAGGTCAGGCTGACCTGTTTTTATGTTCCTATCTGGGTATTGATCTTGCAGTAAAAGGCAAAAGAGCATACCGACTTCTGGATGCAAAGGTTCGTTTCCACAGGGGACTGCCCTGCCCTGGCGAAATTATCAGCTATGATATTCATATTGATAAATTTGTGCGCCAGGGAGAAACATATATGTTTTTCTTCAGGTTTGAAGGAACAATAGACGGCCAGCCCCTGATTTCAATGAAAGACGGATGTGCCGGTTTTTTTACTGAAGAGGAAGTACGCAATTCCGGGGGCATTATACTTACTGATGCTGAAAAACAAAAAACTGGGGGCAAAAAAGATTTTGCAGAACTTGTTCCCATGAATATTGAAGCTTATGATGATGAGGCTGTAAACCTTTTGAGGCAGGGTGATGCTGCCGGATGTTTCGGCCCCATGTTCCAGGGAATTCAAATTCCAAAATCCCAGCGCCTGCCAGGGGGATATATGAAACTTCTGGACAGGATTATTCAAATAGATCCTGGTGGAGGACGTTTTGGTCTGGGAATAATTCAGGCAGAAGCGGATATTCATCCTGATGACTGGTTTCTGACCTGCCATTTTGTTGATGACATGGTAATGCCCGGAACACTTATGTATGAATGCTGCGCCCATACCCTGCGTGTATTTCTTCAGCGCATGGGCTGGATTTCAAACAGGCAGGATCTGTGTTATGAACCTGTTATCAATGTTGAAGCAGTGCTTAAATGCCGTGGGCCTGTTACACCTGAAACAAAACAGGTTCTATATGAAGTGGAAATAAAAGAAATCGGTTATAATCCCGAACCTTATGTAATAGCTGATGCCATGATGTATGGTGACGGGCATAAAATCGTATGCTTTAAAGACATGTCCATGAAGCTTACCGGGATTGCTCGTGAGGAAATAGAAAATTTCTGGGCAGAAAAAAGAACCGCAGATAATCATGATACTGGGGATAATCAGGATACTGGGGATAATCAGGATAAAAATCATTCAGTTCTGTATAACAAACAGCAGCTTCTGGCCTTTTGCCAGGGTAATCCGTCTGCGGCTTTTGGGGAACCTTATAAAATATTTGATAAAGACCGGGTAATTGCCCGGCTTCCAAGGCCCCCTTATTTTTTCATGGACAGGATAACAAAAACAGAACCCGACCCTTGGGAACTAAAAGCAGGAGGCTGGATTGAAGCTGAATATGACATTCCCCAGGATGAATGGTATTTTCAAGCTGACCGGAGCGGAGTCATGCCCTTTTGCATACTTCTTGAAATAGCGCTCCAGCCATGCGGATGGCTTGCAGCATATGCAGGCTCTGCACTCAGGAGTAAAACCGATGTTAAATTCAGAAACCTGGGAGGCAATGCAGTCCTGCACAGAAACCTGAAGCCTGACCCGGCAACCCTGACCATGCGCTCCCGCCTGACACAGGTATCAGAGGCCGGAGGCATGATAATTGAAAACTATGATATGCAGGTATTGCAGGGCAGGGAAATGATCTATGAAGGTGATACCTATTTCGGTTTTTTCTCAGCCCAGGCTCTTGCCAATCAATTAGGGATCCAGGGTGCCGGAGAAAAAGCCTGGGAACCAACTTCCCAGGAGATTGCCAGGGGAATTTCATTTGAATTTCCCAATGAAGCTCCCTTGAACCCAGAGGATAAAAATTCGGATTATAAAAACCAGGCTTCAACCCAATCGCTTTCCATGCCTTCCAAAGCATTAAGGATGATAGATTACATAGAGATTTATGTTCCTGATGGAGGCCCAAAGGAACTTGGTTTTATAAGAGGCATTAAAAATGTTGATGTAAATGAATGGTTTTTTTATGCTCATTTCTACCAGGACCCTGTCTGCCCCGGCTCTTTAGGAATTGAATCGTTTATCCAGTTAATGAAATTTGCAGCTCTACAACGCTGGCCCCATCTTGCAGATACCCATAGATTTGAAATGGAAACAGGATGTGAACACAACTGGATTTACCGGGGACAGGTAATTCAAAAAAACAAGCGCGTGGAAGTAGATGCAGTTATTATCGAAATTGAAGAAAAACCTGTTCCCATTATCCGTGCAAATGGTTATCTTAAGGTGGATGGATTATTTATTTACCAGATGGATAATTTTGGATTAAAACTGGTTCATATATAATCTGAGTGAAGAGTATCACTCAATTTAATGATTTTTTTATATTGGAGGCTAACATGAAAAGAGAATTTACTGCAATAATTGAACGTGATTCTGAGGGTTTTTTTGTTGCTTCTGTTCCTGTGCTTCGCGGCTGTCACACACAGGCAAAAACTTTGGATGATCTGAATGTACGGCTAAAAGAAGCAATACTTCTCTGCATTGAAACCGAAGATGAACTTATTGAGGACTCTGATTTTATCGGACTTCAACGCGTTGTTGTAAATGTATGACAAGATTACCAAGAATAACTGGACAAAATATAATAAAGTTCTACGAAAACTTGGATTCTCAATTATACGAATTCGTGGAAGTCATCATTATCTTAGACACCCTGATTCAAGAACTACAAT
>JAUCGD010000431.1 GCA_030377945.1 Desulfobacterales bacterium HSG17
CAGGTATGTTCCCCTGCCAAAAGAAACTTTAAATCTGCTTCGGCGGTATTGGATAACCCATCGGAATCCGCGGTTGATTTTTCCAGCTTTGGGACGTGGCCATCAATTGGGGCCTGTGAGTAAAACCCCTATGGCAGTAAGCAGTGTTCAGGGTGCATTGCGTCAAGCCCGGACATCTGCCGGGATTACAAAACGCAGGGTGACCATTCACACATTCCGCCATTCCTATGCAACCCATCTGCTGGAATCCGGGGTGAATATCCGGGTGATTCAAAAATATCTCGGGCATGCACAACTGGAAACCACCATGATTTATCTCCATTTGACCCAAAAAGGGCAGGAGGATGCATTTTCAATAATAAACTATTTAATGAAAGGATTTAACCATGAGTGCCATTAAAGATATTTTCGAGGAATACGGTCCGGCATACATAGAAAAATTTGAGGGTAATATGCCGGAAAATCATAAAAAAGTGATTAATGATATTATCTCATGCCGGACAGAAAAGTGCGGTATGACGGTTTATAAATGCCCGGATTGTGAGACCTTCCATCATGTATATCAATCCTGCGGAAACCGGCATTGTCCTATCTGTCAGCATCAAAAGGCCCTTGACTGGATGGATCGGCAGTTAGAAAGAGCCTTGCCTGGGCATCATTTCATGGTGACATTTACCGTGCCGGAGGAAATCCGAGATTTTATTAGGAGTCATCAGAAAGATGGCTATGGAGCCATGTTCAAGGCATCTTCGGATACTTTGAAAAAATTATCCCTTGATGAGCAATACATCGGGGGGGATCAGTCCGGATTCTTCGGTGTGCTGCATACCTGGGGACGAACAATGCAGTATCATCCCCATATCCATTATGTTGTGACAGGCGGTGCATTGTCAGAAAAGGACGGGTTGTGGCATCCGTCCCGGGTTGATTTTTACCTGCCGGTCAAAGCTTTGTCCAAGATGTATAAGGCAAAGTTTCGGGATTTGATGATTAAGGAGGGACATTTTGATCAGATTCCGTCCGAAGTCTGGGACAAGGGCTGGAACGTCAATGTTCAGGCCGTAGGTAATGCCGAACACACAATCAAGTATCTGTCCCGATACGTTTTCCAGGTAGCCATTTCCGATTACCGTATTGTGAAGGTTGAAAACGGAAATGTTACATTTAAATACAGAAAACAGGGCAGTTCAAGGGATCGGCATATGACTTTGGATGTCATGGAATTCATCCGCCGGTTTTTGCAGCATGTGCTTCCTACCGGTTTTATGAAGGTACGGTATTACGGGTTTTTAAATCCGAATGCGGCTGTAAAGTTGGAAGAAGTCCGCGGGCTGATTGAGTTGTATTATCAATTCGAGGTTCAGACACCTAAAATTGAAGTTGAGCCGAAAAAACCGCTGCTATGTCCGAATTGCGGAGGCGAGCTGGAATACTTCTGTCTGGTTTTACCGCATGAAATGATACCCAAGCGTGATACAGGTTAACAATCGTTTTTTTGTCAAAGAGCAGTGAATAATCGCAGTCGCTTCTTTCTTATTTCAAAGCGAACAGGAGCAGTATGTCTTTATGCTATAAAAAAGTGGTACTGCCTGACTTTTTTATTGTCTGTTTGATGCTTTTTTGCTAGTTACAAGATCGGTTTGAATCTTACAGGTCTCAAAAGCCTTTCATTTTTACGATTCGGCTTTCTGGATCAGCAGTTACCTTCGACCAATCCCCCTATAATAAAAAATTTGCTTTGCCGGGCATCTTGAACATTGGATTGAATCCGACCCCGCTATATGAATTTGAAGAGGTTCGTTTTCTAGCTACTTTTTGCTTCCGGGGGTCGGTTCAATCCTTATGGGTTAGCCCTAATTGTAGCCAACATAAGTATTATCTTTTTTAGGTGCATATGGTAAAAAATTTGGAACATAATAAACAAGATGCATTTTGTTAAAGACATCTGTTCTAATCACCGCGGTTTTTCCTGAATCTCCTTCTGTATTGCTACATGAAAAATTATCTTTTTCTAATGCGCCAACTTTTATCTCCCAAATCCAAACAGTATCACCACGATTTTTTTTCCCTCTATGAAATATCCCAGTCTTATCGCCAAGTATATATCTAAATGTGATATAAGTACCTGGTTTAGGAAGATGGCCTTTTGGTTTATTGGTTTCTAATGCCATTTTTAATTCTAAATCAACACCAGAATTCTTAAGCGGTATTAGATCAGGATAAGTATGTGGTTTATTTCTTTCGTATATCCCATTAGAACAATCTGCAAGACCGCCACCAATAATATTTCCAACCATTGACGATAAATTAGCTAACTCAACTAAATGAGCGATAGGAACAGAACCATTATTTCTAAGTTGCTCATCTATTGTATCTAAAGTTTGATAACATGAATCTATTGCTAAAAGAAGGGATTGACCATCAATACCTATTATATCAATTAGTTTTTGTTCGTTTCTTAAGTGTTGAGATTTTGCTTTACGATGAACATGTGAAGCAACTATTTCATCAACTGTTACTTTACCTCTATTTATTAATTCTGCTTCTTGTAATAATTCTGAAACAGAAAATCCCAAAGCCATAGCTATTTGCTGTGCAATTTGTAATGATGGAGTTCTTTCATATCGTTCTAACAAACCAATTGTGGTTCTATGTACTTTAGCTAAATCAGCCAACTGCTCAATTGTTAGTTTTTGCTCTTTACGAAGCTTTTTAGTTAAATTAATAAATGCTTCAACAATATTTTTATCTTCTGTCATATAATTCCTCCAATTTTTCGACTATATGTGAGCAGGCCATTCCAAAAGGAAAAGTTATGTGCACTTTATTTTGATATCTTTTTCACCCTTTTTTCTTTTCCTTAAGGCCGCTTTATGTTGACGTGCTAAATCTGAAGATGGTGAAAAAT
>JAUCGD010000432.1 GCA_030377945.1 Desulfobacterales bacterium HSG17
ATAGAATTTTTTTTGGCGTCATCATAATTATAGACATAATTAAAGGAATCCCTGATGAAAAAAGTTCTCATAGTGGATGATGATGCGATATTTTTAAAAACCATCGTGAATAATCTTGAAAAGCATAAGGGTGATTTTGAAGTGATCACTGCCGGTGATGGTGCCGCCGCCATCCATCTTTTGGGAAAGGAGTCTGCGGATCTTTTGATCACGGATATCAAAATGCCCAAAATCGACGGGATCACCCTTCTGGCGTATGTAAATGAATACCATCCCAAAATACCCTGTTTTGCCATGACCGCCTATGAAACGCCGGAAATCAGAAAACAATTACCGGATGATATCCTGCGATTCCTTAAAAAGCCTTTCCCCTTGGACACATTGGGGGACACCATTCAAAAAGCCCTTTCCAGGGATGTTCCCCGGGGTGCGATGGGTGGTATTTCGGTCGCCAGTTTTCTTATGATGATCGAAATGGAAAGAAAAACCTGTTTATTCGAAGTACTGCTGCCGGATGGCAAAAATGGATTCTTCTATTTTTCCAAGGGAATCATGCAAAACGCGGTCTATGGCCCCTTAACCGGTGACGATGGGGCGATGATGCTCATCGCCCAGGGCAAAGGCAAGGCTCAATTTAAATTCAAACCCTTGCCGGACAAAAAAATTATCCCCAGCATTGAAAAAAGTCTGCCGGAGCTATTAAAGGCAGCCCATTAAGTGTGATGGTTACATATCAATTAAAATCATTAAAAAGGAGAATTAAACATGACAACAGAGAACGAATCAAAACAAAAGCCACTTTGGTTGTTAATCGAGGAAAATTTCCTGGGACAAAATGCAAACGACCTGTCAGGTGCGAACCGGGAAGCAACGATTCAAAAAATCGCGGGTGAGCTCGATAATACAGGCTACAATGTTTCGCATCATGGGGGCCATATGCTTCAATTGAGATGGGCCATGGATGCAATCAACAAGGTGGGACGGCCCCTCTTGAAGGATATCAACGATGCCATTGCGGCGTTTTCATTGGAAGACGTGACTGATCCGTATATTGCCGCAAATAAACTCATCACCGACCTGGGGAATACGTGGCAAGAACTTAAAAAATCTGAACGTAGACCGTATGTGATAGAGATTGTCGAAAAAGCAAAACTCGACCTGCTTATTACCAAGGCGAAAAGCTTTTCTGAAAATGAAAGTATCCGATTCCTCATTGGGGAAGAAGTAACATCCGATGTGATCACCAATGCGCTCGGCATTACCGATGAGATGTTGGGGCAGGTCTACGCCGACATTGAAAAGGAAAAAGCAGAAAGGGCGAGAGTCACGACGCTCCTGGAAGCTGTAAAAGATAAGCCTGATACTGAAAAAGTGAAGCACCTGTTTACGAATGAGATCTCAGAAGAATTAATCATCGAAATCGCCAAAATTGATCAGGACGTGATTGATGGTGTCAAAAAGGCAATGGAAGAGGAAATAAAGGAACAACAACGGTTGGCGGAGGAAGCAGCTGCGAAGAAAAAGGCAGAGGCGGAAGGACCCGGACTGGATCAAATTCCATCGGACAAAATGATTGATTTCATCGATTCCATTCGCGAGATCATGGAATTTAGCGAAGTGGAAAAAGAAATCAGGGTTATGTGTGAACAGAGCGCGGTTCCCAAATGCCTTGTGGACATTGCCGTATCAGATCCTGATCGGTTGGATGAACTCGAAAAAGCTGCAGAAGGCTAATACTCATAAGAGTATATCGATATGAATTTACACTAAAATTTCAAACGATTACAATGCTATTCATTTTTAATGGATAGCATTGTGGTACTATCTTAAAATTTTAAATGCTCCTGGAAAGCAAGTTTTAGCAAACAGCAAGCATTAGACAATAAGGAACGTTTTCATGCTTATTCGAAACTTGAAACGGCATTTAGTCATTAGTTTTATCATTCTTTTTTCTTCTGTGATTAATGGTTTCTCTTCTGAATTAGCCATAGATAACTTTATTTTTATGACGGAAACGTATCCGCCCTTTAACTATGAAGACGGTGGGAAGTTGCAAGGTATTTCTGTCGACCTTTTTGAAAAGATGCTCGAAAAAATTGGGTCTGCAAAAACTCGTGAGAATATAGAACTATTACCATGGGCACGCGCGTACAAAGATGTCCTTACAAAACAAGATACTTGTTTGTTTGCCATGACTCGGACTGAAGAAAGAGAAGCGCTTTTCAAATGGGTTGGGCCGTTTGCCCCATCTCGAATCGTTCTAATTGCCCCCAAATACAAACGTATCACCATAAATTCAATCAATGATGTTACAAAATATATTGTCGGTGTTGTTCGGGATGACATTGGAGAGCAACTTTTAGTTCAAGCCGGTATTACAAAGGGGATATTGTCGATTGTCCATAATCAAAATATAAACGCAAATAAAATTGACGCAGGCAGAATTGATTTATGGACGTGCGGTGATATTATTTCAAAATGGATTCTTAAAGAAAATGGCTATGATCCCGCTGCTTACGAATCTGTATATGTTTTGAAAGATGGTAGTCAATATTTTGCCTTTAACATCAGTACTGATGATGCTCTCATCCATAAACTTCAAACAGCGTTGGATGAAATAAAAGCTGAGGGTGAACTCCAAACAATTATGGACCACTACTTAAAATTACAACCATAGTAAATTGTATTCTTAAAGACTGAATGATCGAAGCTGCACCGCACCCCTTGATGATCGAATTTGAATCTTGATACTCAAATTCAACGCGCTATTTTTGCAATTTCCCCCGTGAATCTGGTAGGGTTACAATTGACATGACGATGTATCATCGAAAATGAATTTTGGTAAAAATGTTTGCCTTTGCTGGGGGCGCAAAATTTGATGTCTTTATCGTACACCCACGCTTTTTAC
>JAUCGD010000433.1 GCA_030377945.1 Desulfobacterales bacterium HSG17
ACCAGGCTAAAGCCTGCTGTTAAAGTCATATTTTGTTATTTATTCAGCACCCTTTAGGGTGGTTTAGCTTGTAGCTGGGGGATTTATTCCCCAGCTTTATGCAGGTATTTTATTTATTAGGAATTCCTTAAGCCGCGACAATTATTTTACAATAGTTACTGGCATAAACTCATAATTTATAAGCTCCAAAATTTGTAGCATAAAAATGGCTGAATTAATAACTAATTTTAAATATTAAATTAATGCTCCAAATTTTGGAGATCCAGTTTGTCAACGCCTATATCTAAAGGTGTCGCGGCTTAAGTGGATAGCCGTATTTTTCAAGTTAATTCATCAACCGCATTCTCAATGATCTTATCAACTACACTAATAGACCCTTCCAAAATCCTCCCCTTAAATTTAAATCTCAGCGCAGCCTCCAGCATTTCCGGGATAATGATCTTCTTCCTAACAGCCATAACTGCAAGTGCGGCAAGTGCCCAGTCAGACTTTTTAATATTATTGGCCTTAAAATCCACATCCGCAACTTCAGCTTTGCATTCAGGAATTTCTACTTCTTTTGATTTAATGATAAGGGTTTTTCCCGTTAAAGTGGAAAACATGGCTTTTCTCCTGTTTACCCCTTCTTCTGAAAGTGCAAAGATAACATCAGGCTGATCTATGCCTGTAAAACCTATTTTCTTTTGTGAGAGAACCAGTTCGCTTATGGAATGTCCCCTGAGAACGGTAATTGGGTAGTCGTTTTTCTGGGTTGCATTAAGACCTGCTGTTATTCCTGCCAGGCATAACAATTCTCCGGCTGTTACAATACGCTGGCCTGCTCCTCCCAGAAGGACTATTTCCTGTCTGCCGGTTTCAGGCGGTGTGAACTGAGGTTCAATCAGGGCAGGCAAGGGAACTGGTTGAAGCTCTTTTGCAGCTTTTGAATATGACAGACTGTATTCCGGTCTGACATTTTCAGGCACAGGGCCGGGCAAAGGCATGAGTTTGGATAAATCATCATCAATCATTTTTGGACTCAGCTTATTGCGTTTGGTATATCGTCCGGGGCAGACTCCCCATATGTCCATAATGGAAAAACCCTGGAAACTCACAGCATTTGCAATCTCCTGTGCAAGATCTTTTTTATATGCAGAAGAACGCTGAACATAGGCAGCACCGGCAGCTTTGGCTGTCTGGCATATATCCAGAGGCTTTTCAAGCTGATTGAGAAAACCTGAACCTAATTGTGCATGATTGGGGCTGGTAGATGAACACTGGCCCCCGGTCATGCCGTAATTGAAATTATTGAGCACAAGCAGGGTCAGATCAACATTGCGGCGGCAGGCAGACAGCAGATGCGCCCCGCCTATGCCCATTCCTCCGTCACCCATTGTAACAATAACGTTTAATTTGGGGTTTGCCATTTTCAAGCCTGTGGCATAGGTAAGGGCACGGCCATGAAGTCCGTGAAAAGCATGGGTATTAAAGAAAGTATCAAAAAGACCGGAACAGCCTATATCACTTACTATGACAATCTCATTTCCTTTCAGTTCCATTTGATTAAATGCCAGATCAAGTTCACGGAGAATACGTTCATGAGCGCATCCGGGACAGAATACTGGAGGTCTGCTTGTATTTAATAAGCTGTTGTTTAATGAACTTGGATTATTCATTGGTGCAAACCTCCTCGATCTGGTTTTCAATTTGGGCAGGTTTTATAAGATTTCCATTCATCCTGCCTAAAAATTCAATCTTAATTCCATGCAAAATCTGCTTAATCTCCCTGACATACTGGCCTAAATTCATCTCAGGTACAATAACACGTTTTATGCCTTGAGCATGTTTTAAAATCAATTCTTCAGGAACAGGCCAGAGGGTTTTCAAGATTAAAAGAGAAACC
Source organism: Desulfobacterales bacterium HSG17 (assembly GCA_030377945.1). Next base: position 1,883 of record JAUCGD010000433.1, read on the forward strand.
TTTTTTCCTTTTTTTCTTATATTATCCACAGCAGTTTTTGCTGCACGGGCAGTAACACCGTAGCAGATGACTAAAGTCACAGCTTTGAAATCCATGTCAGCCTCATAAAATGTGAATTTCTCAACATCAGAGCATATTTTTTTATAAAGCCTTTGCTGGGTCTTGGAAATTATTTCAGGATCAACGGTTATATATCCGTCAGGTCCGTGAGTTGAAGATGTCTGGCGCACAAGGGTTTTACTGCCAACAGGCAGAAATTCGGGAACAAGAGATTCTTCTGAAACTCCAAAAGGTATAAACGATTTGTCCTCAGATGCTGTTGTGCGATTTTTAATTCCAGGAATATCCATAGCTTTTAAATCAACACTTTCACGGGTCATGGAGATTTCCTTGTTTGCAGCAATAAAAACAGGGCATCGGTATTGTTCTGCAAGGTTAAAAGCGTGTATGGTAAGGGTATAGCAGTCCTGAACATCAACAGGAGCAAGAACAATAACAGGCTGGCCTCCGCTGTTTCCCCAGCGCATGAATTGAATATCGCCGTCTGCACCTTTGGTGGCAGATCCTGTTGACGGGCCAAGCCTTTGAACATTGACAATAACAATGGGTATTTCACTGCCGATTGCAAAGGATATTTGTTCACTGTAAAGGCTTATGCCCGGCCCTGAGGTAGCTGTCATGGTTTTTTTGCCTGCCATAGAAGCTCCCAGGCAAAATCCGATAGAGGCTATTTCATCTTCTCCCTGGAGGCACACGCCTCCTGCTGGCGGCAGAAGTTTTAACATATTATTAAAAACTGTTGTGGCCGGAGTAATCGGGTATCCTGCAAAAAAATTACATCCCGCAGCCATTGCACCCCAGGCAATTGCCTCATTTCCTTCTAAAAAGCTAAGGCCCATAAAATCCCCCTTGTTATTGGCATAGTTAGTGCCTGACCGGAAAGTATTAATTATCTGAATTTAAACAACATAATGATATTTTGCAAAAACGAAGTTTTTTAAAAATTCGCATTCTT
>JAUCGD010000434.1 GCA_030377945.1 Desulfobacterales bacterium HSG17
CAGCCAAAGCATATTTAAATTGATACAGAAACCACCCAACAAAGCTATTTCAGCCGACGCAAAAAGCCGGTGGCTGACCACCGACGTTCGGCTTCATGAGGAAATAAATGTTTGGTATCCAAAATTATGGTAGTTTCATCATAGCGGTTGTCCTTTTTCAACTTTTTCCTGGTGCGGGAACGATTACAATCTTAAATGCAACCGCCAGGAAGGGAGTCAGGGGCGGAATGAAAGCAGTCTTTGGCACCTTGTCAGGTGATTTCACATACATGTTTGCGGCAGTCCTTGGGTTATCCGCAGCGCTGGGTGCTTATCCCAGCATACTGGTTAGGACCCAGTGGATTGGTGTAGCATACTTGTGCTGGATAGGTTTTAAGTTAATACGCACCTCCGCGACGACTCAATCCGCTGATATGGAAACCCGCAAAGAGGATTGGGCTCATTTTCGGCAAGCTCTTGCTGTTAGCCTCACAAATCCAAAAGTTATCATGTTTTTCATGGCATTTTTCCCCCTGTTTCTTAGTGAAAAATCAACTCCGATTACACTCTTGGCGTTGATGGTACATGTAACTGCCATCAGTTTTCTAATCCAAACCGGTTTAGTTATTGTTGGTAACACTATAGCGACGCGTCTTTATACGTGGCAATTCGCACGCCTGGTTGCCACTCGGTTGGCTGGAATAGCACTTATTGGTTTTGGGGCAAAGCTGGCAATAATGAATCGGTAAAAAAACCGAATCTTCGACCGGATGCGCTATCGCTTGCTGGTCAAGGTAACGTTATGCTGGAATTTAATCCCCATATTACGCGAGGAATGACCATGAGTACCTTTCATATTTCCTTTATGGAACATAATGATATCCAAGAATCAGCCAAAGTACTCAGCCTTGCCATGTTAAACAATCCACTCCATATTGCTGTTTTTCAAGGTAATAGCGAAAGTGAACGTTTGGAAATCGAACGAATGTTTATTGAGCTTTTCAATAAACTACCCGGCATCGTCTTTCTCGCAAAAAAACGTGATGAAATCATTGGCGTTATGAGGATGAAGTCAGATATTGGGCAAAAGACGAAGGATGAATCAATAGAGTTGAATGGTGAGCACGATATCAATTGTAGGAAATCATTTTGGCTTGGAGAATGGGCAAAAAGAGAACCAGAAGAACAACACTGGCATCTTGGTCCGATTGGTGTTCTGCCATCTTATCGTAGAATGGGAATTGGTTCACAACTCATGGAACGTTTTTGTAAGGAAGTGGATAATTGTTCTGCAAAAGCTTACTTGGAAACTGATTTAGATGAAAATGTCCGGTTTTACGAAAAATTTGGATTTGAAGTTATTTCTAAATCAGATATCTTCCAAGTTAATAATCGGTATATGGTAAGAGATTCGAAAATATGATTTTGGGGAATGCATACCCATTATTTTACACTGGACAGATGCTCCGCTGCGCTCCACACCCGCCGGTGAAAAATTTGTTATGCACGAGGACTATATGCACGATCAGATTCAGAGCAACCACAGGCAGATGCGCTGGTCAACCAGACTACTGATGTTCGTGGGCTATTGCCTACTGTCTTACTCGCACCTGATTAGCAGTTATAGACCAATGCCGGACCCGTCCTTCATTGACTGGGTGATCTACTCGCTCTGGATAGTTTCCCCAATGATCACCTGGGGTCTTTTTGTGATCGTGCTATTCGATATGATTGGTCTAAGATCGTTACACTGCTTGCAGCCCGCGATTCCTACACCCAATACGCAATGGTGTTCTCCCTCACAACCAATGCGCATTATTGTTTTGGCATTTATTGTCAGCCTCATGTTTGGTCTCGCACAGTTCGGGTTAGCTATCTACGAGATGAATGCTTATGCAGGTGAGTTTCATATGAGAACAACGTACGTCAAAGCCCTTATGCGACTGATCGCAGCTGTGAGTTCAGGCATAGCGATAGCTCTGTTCGTGTGCTATCGTGCGCGCAAGACGAAGGGATGGGTCGATCTTCTCACTTCAATGTTCATCGCCCTTGCTATAGTCCATGGTTTTTCATACCTGTTACATTTTTTGGGACTGAGCGTTATTCTTGACATAGCATGGTGGTTTCCAGCTCCCGATGGCCACGGTTGGACAAATCTCCAGGTGTTACGTGCGAAAGAGTTCGAAGCGGTATCCGCTTGGTTTCCAGTTGCTATAGCCATTATGCTAAGCGTGTTTGCATCACGACGAATAGCATCCTCAGCCCCCGTTATGACATGATCGGTTTTTGAAAGATTCTGCCGCGCCCAGAGGATTTAATGGCTTTGAATCCAATCCGCTTCAGGTACTGGACATGGTTCTCAGATACGGAAGCAACCTCAAAGGCCCGCATTCCTTCCTCTGCAAACTTGGGTGCCATCAGGGTTTGAAAATACAGGCCTGTCTTGAGATCCCGGTACATGGGAGTAGCGTAGTCCAGAATAAGGCGGATGGTTTTATCTTTGGTTTTATTTCCAATCACGGTGCCGGCTGGGGTCATGTCGCGTAGAATGAGGTAGCGAAAATCATAGTCGTTGTAGTTAAAAGTAAAATCCGGAAAGAAGTTTTTGATCTCAGTTTTATGGAAATCTAAAAATTTTTCTATATATACCGAATTCTCCGGAATTTCCAAGAGCTCGAAGCGGTCTTTTTTAAAATGAAGCTGAACCAGGTAATAAGCATCAATGAGCACGATCAAACCGTTTAAAAATGCCACGGGGATGGAATGGATCAAAACCCCATAAAAGGAGAAAAGCAATGCCCCCAATAGGTTATACCAGCGTAATTTTATGATGGAGTTCATAATCAGGGAGACAGCGACGATGACGGATGCCAGATACCCAACCCATTCCACTATGGAGATGCCTAAAAT
>JAUCGD010000435.1 GCA_030377945.1 Desulfobacterales bacterium HSG17
TTTTCCCATATTTCGGAGATAATATTATGATAAACCTGACCCAGGAATATATCCGCAAAAACATTGCGTATTCCGATATTATTTTTAAAAGAGGCGCTCATATTTATGAACACGGAGCTTTTGCATGTGCGGAAAGCAACCCTGCTATCGGCCATTTTGTTTATGATGTTGATGGAACTTACGGCGATTATACAGCACAAATCCAGGTTTTTGAAGATGATCTTAACACTGACTGTGATTGTCCCTACCCTGGCAAAGGATGCAAACACACGGTTGCAGTGCTTTTGGATGTTATGGATAAAATGAAAGGCTGGGCAGATGCAGTAAAAAATGAAGCAGCAAAAGATAAGGAAAAACAGGAAACAGAACAGGAAAAATTTCTTTCTCCTGAAGAAATAAAAGAACAGGCTGTTGAAGACCGAAAGAAAAGAGCATTAACAGAAGATTTCACCATAGAACTTGGAGACATGTACAAGGGTGAGCATCTTGTGGAAACCCCTTTGAAAAAACAATACCAGGTTACTCTTCATGATCCTGTAACCGGAACAGGCCACTGCTCATGTCCTGATTTTGAAACCAGCAGGCTTAACACATGCAAACACCTTATATTGCTGCATAACAAACTAAAAATAAAACGAGATCTGAACAAAAGAATGAAAGAGGAGCTCTTTCCTTTTGTAGATATTTTCTGGGATTCCGTACATGAACTGCCAAGGCTGTTCTGTGAGCGCCCTGAAAAAGAAATCCATGATATTCAAAAACTGCTTGCCGATTATTTTGACTCTCAAGGTTTATTCACTAAAAAAGACTTTTCCGAGTTCCTTTCCTTTCTTTCTGCTGTTGAGGGAAACAAACGTGTGCGTATTCAGGAACCTGTTCTAAACAGGCTCAACTGCGAACTCATGAACCAGCAGCTTGTCCAGTTGTCAGAAAAAGAAATGCCCGGTTTATCAATTATCAAAGGTGAGCTTTATCCATACCAGAAAGAAGGTATCAGCTTTGCTCTGTATAAGAGAGCAGCTCTTATCGGGGATGAAATGGGTCTGGGTAAAACCCTTCAATCCATTGCAATCGGGATATTAAAAAAACAAATCTTTGGATTTGAACAAATCCTGGTAATAACCGCAGCATCCATTAAAGAACAGTGGAAGCGGGAGATTGAAAAATTTTCTGATGAAAAAGCAGTGATTATTGCAGGGAGTGCCCAACAGCGCCGCACTATTTATGAAACTGATAAAAGCCTTTTTAAAATCACCAATTATGAAGCTGTACTCCGTGATGTTACCATAATTTCCGCTCTTAAACCGGATCTGGTTATTTTAGATGAAGCCCAGCGCATAAAAAACTTTACCACAAAAACTGCTGATGCAGTTAAAAACCTTCCAAGAAAACACGCTCTTGTTCTTACAGGTACTCCCCTGGAAAATAAACTGGAAGATGTTTATTCCATTGTCCAGTTTCTTGACCCTTATATGCTCTCCCCTTTATGGAAATTTGCAGGGGATCATTTTATGTTAAGCAGAAATAAAAAGGGAAAAATCCTGGGTTATCATAATCTGGACATGCTCCAGGAAAAACTTAAACCAATTGTTATCAGAAGAAAAAAACAGGAAGTGCTTTCTGACCTTCCTGATGAAATAGTTAATAATTATTTCCTGGAATTGAGTGATAAACAGGCAAAAATACACAGCGGTTATTTGCAGCTGCTTATGCCCCTGTTAAACAAAAAATATCTTACCCCTATGGATCTCCGTCAAATTCAGGTGCTTCTTCTGAAAATGCGTATGGTATGCAACTCTACATACCTGATTGACAAAAAAACCAATATATCACCCAAACTAAAAGAGCTTGAAGGGATTCTTGACGAACTGGTTGTTGAAAACAAGCGTAAGCTTGTAATATTCAGCGAATGGACAACCATGACCTTTCTTATAGCCAAATACCTGTCAGAAACCAATATAAAATTTGTTGAACTCGCAGGAAAGATTCCGGTTAAAAAGCGCCAGGCCCTGATAGATGAATTTACTGATAATCCTGAATGCAAGGTTTTTCTATCCACAGATGCAGGGGGTACAGGTCTTAACCTTCAGGCCGCAGACTGTGTGATTAATTTTGAGCTTCCCTGGAACCCTGCCAGGATGAACCAGAGAATCGGACGAGTGAGCAGAATCGGACAAACAAGTAACTGCATTAATGTTATTAATCTGATATCAAAAAACAGTATTGAAGAAAAAATTCTGGCTGGAATCCAGTTAAAAACCAGGCTTTTTGAAGGAGTATTTGAAGACGGCCCTGATAAAGTAGAGTTCTCCCATGCCAAAAGGACTGAAATGCTTAACAAGCTTCGTGAACTCATGGGAGAAACAGCCCTTCTGCCTGTTGAAGAAAGCAGACCCGGAGAAGAAATACCTGAAGATACGCCCCATTTTCTTAATCCTGAAGTTATGGAAAAAGAAGAACAGCGTCTTGCCTATGAAGCTGAAGAAGATTATCAAGATATTTCAGAGCTTGCTGAAAACCGTATTGCAGCTAAAAATCAGGATAAAGACCCGGATAAAGATCCGGTTTCTATTTTGGAAGGCCAGCCCCCTGAAAAAATTGAAAATGTTCTCAACTCAGGTATGCAGTTTATAAGCGGACTTATGGAAATGGCCACAGGCCAGAAGGTAAAACCCATAGATGAGGATGACAGCCGCATGGTTCGTATTGATAAACAAAGCGGTGAAGTTACCATGAAGTTTAAACTGCCCGGTTTTTAGCTTCAATTAGATTTTTAATTTCAATTAGGTTTTTAACTTCAATTCTAATATGACTTGCAGTTAAAATAAAAAAATGATATTTGCGGGAAAAATTTTAATTATAATTTCCATTTATTGGGAACACAGG
>JAUCGD010000436.1 GCA_030377945.1 Desulfobacterales bacterium HSG17
CTCTTTGACCCTGATGTCAAATGGCCGTGATATAAGTAAATTTATTCGGACACCTGAAATATCCATGCTCGCATCTTCCACTTCTGCAAAGCCCCAGATTCGTGCTGCTCTGCTTGATATTCAGAAAAAAATTGCAAAAACAGAAGATGCAGTTTTTGAAGGCAGGGATATGGGGACAATTGTCTTTCCTGAAGCTGAATTTAAATTTTTCCTTTTTGCAGATCTGAAAGTTCGTGCACAAAGAAGATATGATGAAATGCCTGATGGGACAAAGAGTGTGGATAAGGTTGAGCAGGAGATGCAGACAAGAGATAAGAATGACTCTCAAAGAGAGACAGCACCGTTAAAACCAGCACCTGATGCCATTGAAATTGACTCTACTTATTTAAGTATTGATCAGGTGGTTGAAAAAATGTTGGAAATTATCGAAAAAGCTTGAAAAAATCAACAATTCTGTTGATTCTTCAATTTTTATTTGCTATAAAGAAAAATTGTACAAAAGGCCATGGGCAGTCTTACATTGCCCACAACTGAAAATAAAAGTTAGTTCTTTAATTTTGGAGAAACTTTTATATAATGTTGTGCTGATGGTATAGTAGAGTACAAAAATTGACTAAGGGAGATTAATATTAATGAATAACATTGCTGAAGAAAACGAAAATCAAAAAATGAATACTGAAATCAAAGAAGAAGAAAAAGAAGAGAATGAGGATTCTATGCCTGAAATTGCAGGAGAAGAAGAGAAAGAAGATTCTATGCCTGAAATTACCGGAGAAGAATCAATGGAAGAGCTTTTGGGCATTTACGAGTCCAGTCTTAAGAAATTTGAAGAGGGACAGGTAGTAACCGGAACTGTAATATCTGTTGCAAGGGATATGGTTCTTGTAGATGTTGGATATAAATCTGAGGGGCAGATTCCAATTCAGGAATTCATTGATGAGGAAGGCAATGTAGATGTCAAAGTCAATGATGAATTTGAAGTGATGATTGAAGTTTGGGATGAAGAAGAAGAGACTGTCCTCTTGTCCCATGAAAAAGCTAAAAAAGTTAAAGTATGGGATGCAATTAAAGAGATTTATGATGCAGATGAGACCATTGAGGGTGTTATCACCAGCCGGGTAAAAGGAGGTTTTTCTGTTGATATTGGATTGCAGGCATTCCTGCCGGGCTCCCAGGCTGATCTTAGACCCATCCGCAATATGGACGAGATGGTAAATCAGACCTATACCTTTAAAGTTCTTAAATATAATAAAAAAAGAAATAATATTGTACTTTCAAGACGGGTTCTTCTTGAAGCAGAACGTGATAAACTTAGAAGCACTACCCTGGAAAATATTGAAGACGGCAAAGTCATGGAAGGCATTGTTAAAAATATAACTGAATATGGAGTCTTTGTTGATCTCGGCGGAGTTGACGGACTTTTACATATTACTGATATATCATGGGGAAGGGTTAAACATCCTTCAGAATTGTTTACTGTTGGAGATACCATCAATGTTAAAATCCTCTCTTTTGATCTTGAAAAAGAGAGAGTATCCCTTGGCATGAAACAATTGACTCCTGATCCCTGGACAACTGCTGGTGAAAAATATGCTGTTGATTCAAAAATTACCGGTAAAGTTGTCAGTCTGACTGATTATGGTGCATTCATTGAGCTTGAAGAGGGAGTTGAAGGTTTGATTCATGTATCTGAAATGTCCTGGACAAGAAAGATACGCCATCCTTCCCAGATGGTAACTGTTGGCGAAATTATTGAAGCTGTTGTACTTGATTTAAAACCTGATAACAGAAGAATTTCTCTTGGGATCAAACAGACAGTGGATAACCCATGGGAAGTTATCTCTCAAAAATATCCTGTTGGAACTATTATTGAGGGTAAAATTAAGAATATTACTGAGTTTGGTCTTTTCATCGGTATTGATGATGATATTGACGGCCTTGTACATATATCTGATATCTCCTGGACAAAAAGAATTAAACATCCTTCTGAAGTCTATAAGAAAAATGAGACAATTCAAGCTGTTGTTCTTGATATTGATAAAGGAAATGAAAGATTTTCCCTTGGGATCAAACAGACTCAGGCAGATCCATGGGAATCTGTGAGCCAGCGTTATGAAGTAGGTAAGGAAATATCAGGTACTATTACAAATTTAACAGATTTTGGTGTTTTTGTTGAACTTGAAGAGGGTATTGAGGGTCTCATCCATGTATCAGAAATCAGTAAAGAAAATATAAAAAATCCAAAAGATCATTATAAAATTTCTGATACGATTACTGCAAAAGTTATGAATATAAATAGTGATGAAAGACGTATCGGTCTTTCCATCAAACGCCTTGAAGACGATGATGATGATAAGTACCTTGAAGAATTTGCAAAAAAGATGAAACCTGCTACTTCTTCTTTTGGTGAAATACTGAGAAATAATATTCAAGAGCAGATTGATGCTAAAAAAGATGAAGAAACTCAGAAGGTTGCTGCTGAAGAACCTGCTGTAGAAGAAGCTGAATCTGCTGCTGACGAAACATCTACTTTGGAAGAAACTGAACCTGTTGCTGAAGAACCTGGTGATCAGGCTTCAGATACTGCTGACAAAGCAGATGGTTCTGAAGAAACAGCACCTGAAGAAGAATCAGAAGAAACTAAGACAGAAGAGGCAAAATCAGAAGAGACAACCGATGATAAAGCTGAAGAAAAATAATCGGTTTTAAATGTATTTATCAGGGCTGAATTATTAAGTTAATTCAGCCCTTTTTTTATTTAACAGGCATTATAAAATTTTCTATTCTGTAATAATCTGTTAAAAGCAGGAAATATAACAAATCAGGACATTGAATATGTATGCCAGAAGACACCCATTCCTTTTTTTCTTAC
>JAUCGD010000437.1 GCA_030377945.1 Desulfobacterales bacterium HSG17
CATCAACATCATTACTTTCTTCAATATTGTTTAAAAGGCTTTCGAGTTCATCAAATCCCTTTAACAGAACGCTGATTTTATGAGAATCCGGAATCATCTCCTTGGTTCGTATCAGACCGAGAACATTTTCTAAGTGGTGAGCAAGGTCTTTAATGGTATTCAATCCCATGAAACCTGCCCCACCTTTGATGGAGTGCGCAGCCCTGAAAACATTATTTACCAGATCAACATCAATGTTTTCTCCGCCTTCTTCAATGGTTAAAAGGTCACTTTCTATATCACCAAGATGCTCCAGTGACTCCTCAATATACATTTGCAGGGTTTCGTCGTCTTCAAACATATCAAATCTCCTGAAAGGGTTGAACACCGAAATGGTCAATACTATCAATACTACCTAAAAAACATTATCATTGAATAATTTACATAAGAAACTGTAGAATGTCAAACTAAGAATGCCCTGAAATGGGGGCCTTTTATAATTTTCGTATAATATCACTGGGCTGACATTGAATTTTAAGATCGAGAAGTGCACAACTGTTTGGATGAACTGCTTCCACAGGATTTTTATCAGCATCAAGAAGTTTTAAAATTTTGCTCTTTTCAGGTTTGCCTGATGGTGATATTACTTCAACAGTATCATCTTTTGTCAATTTGTTTCGTATCTCAACCATATATAATTGATCTTCAGTAAGTTTGATGATTTTCCCGATAAAACTGTGAATTTTTCCAAAGTGTCTGTTTTGATAGTTTGAAGCCTGTTCATCTGATTTGCCAAAATAAAATCCAGTACAATATTCCCTGTGAAATACCTGATAAAGTTCATCAAGCCATGCCGGATCTGTTTTGTATTGGTCAGGTGAATCAGCAAAGGAGTCAATGGCATTTCTGTATGTTTTAACAACAGAGGCAAGATAGTTTATACCTTTCATTCTGCCTTCAATTTTTAATGAGCTGATATTTGCATTAAAAAGCTCAGGAATGTGTTCAATCATGGATAAATCTTTGGAATTAAATATGTATGAACCCCTGTCATCTTCCATGAGCGAATGATATTGATTGGGGCGCAGCTCTTCAACAACCGAGTATTTCCATCTGCATGGATGGCTGCAAAGCCCCTGATTACTGTCTCTTCCACTTAAAAAATTACTTAAAAGGCATCTTCCTGAATATGATACACACATGGCTCCGTGAATAAATGTTTCAGTCTCTATTTCGCAATTATCGGAAATCTCTTTTATCTCATCTAAAGAGAGTTCCCGGGCAAGGTTGACGCGTTTAACTCCAAGTTCATGCCAGAACCTTGCTGAATTGATATTTGTTGTATTTGCCTGGGTGCTCAAATGAATATCCACATCAGGAATAATTTTTTTTGCCATCATTATTATACCGGGATCAGAAATAATAATAGCATCGGGAGCAATATTTTGTGTTTTATTTAAAAAAGTTTTAATGGCCTGCTGGTCATTGTTCCGTGAATAGATATTACAGGCAAGATAGATTTTTACATTATGAGCATGTGCAAAAGCAACAGCATCAACCAGCTCGTCATCACTGAAATTACCTGAAAAATTTCTTAAACTAAAATCTTTGCCGGCAAGATACACTGCATCTGCACCATAGTGGACAGCAATCTCAAGTTTTTCAAAATTACCGGCAGGAGCCAGAAGTTCAGGTTTTGTAATATTTATTGTTGTTTTTGTCGGCATTGTATTTTTAAGATTCAGTCAAGATTCAGTTAAGAACAGTATGGTGCCCCCGGCAGGAATCGAACCTGCGCTCAAGGATTAGGAATCCTATGGATTCCACTGGTATCCGGGGGGTTTATCTTATTGTCTATCCTGTGTTTTCGGCAATCTGTTGACCTTTAGTTTCTGCCATAGTCAACTCCTATAGTCAACTATTGGGAAATCTCATAGTAGTCATCCTGTATGAAAATTTCAAGGGGAATACCGTCATTATCTTAAAGTATTCAAGGAAACGAATGTATGATTTCTATTTATTTCTTGTCCGGTATTAGATATTCCATGTGTAGTCTTACTCGTATTCAACTTTTAAGAGGACACCATCATGACAAAGTTCTTCAACGAAGAATGGAAAGAGTATCTGAAAGAACACCAACCGAATTTTGTAGGTAATCCTGAACATCTTTGAATTATTTTGGAAAAAGGTGTCGAAGGGTGGAAAGGGTGGAATGAGTGGAGTTCGGGAATCTAACTGATTCAAGAGATATTATCATTAGTACAAGAAAAATCAGAGAGCATGACTGGTGAATCATCTTCTAAATTCTCAACAAAAACAGCAAACAAAGGAAAGCATAGCACTGGTATTGATCAAGAAAAAACTTCCATCACAAAACCAGAGAAAAAGGGAGTATTTGCAAGAAAAAAATCATGGTTTAACTAAAAAACCGATATCCATGGAAATCACTATGAATACCGGTCGTTGTAATATCTTAGTAGCAACGCAGAGAAATGCCCCAAATACTGCGTCCTACGAGCCAATCAGCCGTTTCACGTTTGCCGATTGAAAAATGTGTACCAAAGAAGTGGACACGGAGTCAAGAGGAAATCAGAAACACTTTAGAGAAATAATGAATAGTTGGTGCCGAAGGGGAGATTCAGCATTTTACCTCCCATAAAACACCTAACAACCTTAAATCACAAGTATTTTTCATTTTGCACTCAAACTCGTTTTAGCCAGTTTGTGCAACGATATTGTACATATTTAAAATCTGTTTGAATGTCAAGCAAGATTCCGAATTCCATTTGCATATACATAAAGTGAATCATAAAAAACAGTGGGTAAAAGTTTTCCTAAAAGTATTACATTTTTTTCTCAAAAGTATTACATTTTTTTCCTAGG
>JAUCGD010000438.1 GCA_030377945.1 Desulfobacterales bacterium HSG17
ACCGATGGCGCGTGCCAACACCGAGCATGCCAAGTGTTTGGCGGTGGCACTGAAAAAAGAAAAGATCCCAACACGCCGTTTGGCACTTTTTTTTGCGCATTATAAAAAAGCCACTCGTAAAATTCGGCAAAACATGGTCACCGACCCGCATCTTTTTCTAAAAGCCCTTGATGCCAAGACCGCTCAGGCTGATGCAAATATCATGAGACAAGGGCCTGAGGGCAAATGGACCAAGGATATTCATACGATCAAACACATCCTTGCGCGATTGATCAAGACGGCGCCGACAGTGTTTTATGCCGGCCAAAGTTGTTTGGACCGGCGACGTCTTTTGACCGCTTTTGCCGATGCCGCTGATGTGATGCAAGCCTTGACCCAAGTCATTGAAAGGAACGGGGATGATCTCAAACGAAAAACAGCAGACGATCTTGTCCTTATACCAGAGCGGATGCAAGATCCGACAAATCAGTCGTCTCGTGAAGGTGTCACGCAATACGGTGCGCCGTGTCATTAACGGCACTACCAAAGAAACAAAACAACGCCACGATCCCATTGAACCCCTTGTCCGCAAGCACTTTAACCCATGCAAGCAAAACGTGGTTCGTATCCAACAAGTTTTATCCGATCATGGCCATCAGGTGCCCTATAGCAGTCTGACACGAATCGTAAGAGAACTGGATTTGCGTGAAAAAAAGAAAACAAAACGGGCCGGCAGTTATGATTTTGCGCCGGGCGAAGAAATGCAGCATGATACATCCCCTCATAAGTTGCTCCTGGCCGGAAAAAAAATAACGGCCCAATGCGCCAGTCTAACCTTTGGATACTGCAGAAAAGTCTTTGTTCAATATTACCCCCGTTTTACGCGTTTTGAGGCCAAGGTGTTTCTCACCCAAGCACTCACGTATATGGACGGAAGTTGCCGGCGGTGTATCATTGACAACACCAGCGTCATCATCGCCTATGGAAGCGGTCCGAATGCGGTTATCGCTCCGGAGATGGAGGCGTTTAGCCGCATATTCAAAATGAAATTTGTTGCTCACGTCATCAATGACGCTGATCGAAAAGCCAAGGTGGAAAGAAATTTTCACTATATTGAAAATAACTTTCTGGCCGGTCGGGCCTTTGCCGACTGGGATGATGTAAATCAACGGGCCATAAAATGGTGCAATACGGTGGCTAATGTCAAACCCAAGCGTTCTCTGGGAAGGATGAGCCCGGACAAGGTATACGTGTTGGAAAAAGCCCATCTTGAACCACTGCCCAAGTATATCCCGCCGGTTTACAAAACCCTGCAACGCGTTGTGGACATGTCCGGTTTTGTAACCGTGGATACCAACCGTTACTCAGTGCCCGAAGCACTTTGCGGCCAAAAGGTAGAAGTGCTCGAAAGCTATACACGCATCGAAGTGTACCGCAAACATCTAAAAGTAGCTGAACATCAAAGGTTAATTGATAAAAGAGATGCAAAAATAGTTGCCGCCGGGCACCATCTTCCGATTACCAAAGCAAAGGGTAAAAGGCTTGTCCCGCCGGAGAAGCAGGCACTAACCGATCGCCATATCTGGCTGGATCAGTATGTGGCCGGTCTTCAAAAACGCAGCACTGCCAGGCGTAAGCTGCAACGGTTGCTTGAATTGAAACGCACTTATCCTGCTGATGCGTTCAAAAACGGTGTGAAGCAGGCTCTGCATTATGGCCTTTTTGATCTTACCCGGCTTGAGAATCTGATTTTGACCTTTGTAGCCGGTAACTTTTATAATTTGCAGGATGACTGATGAGAAAAAAGCTGAATCAAATGTTGATCGAGTTGCGCCTTTCAGGCATGGCCGTTGTTCTTGATCGGGAACTCAAAAGCGCTACGAAAAACGGAACCGCATTTGGCGAAGTGTTATGGCGCTTGCTCAGCGAAGAAAAAGCCTATCGGCTGGAACGCAGCATGCTTTATCGGCTCAAGCATGCTAAAATCCCCACCGAATGGACACTAAAAACCTTTCCTTTTAGTAAACAGCCCGGGATCGACAAGTCCCGCATCATGAATCTGGCTGATTTGTCTTTTATCGAAAGGGCGGAGAATATCGTTTTTATCGGTGATCCGGGAACCGGAAAAACCGGCCTTGCGATCAGTCTTTTACGCCAGGCACTGGTCGAAGGATACAGAGGGCGTTTTTATAACGCCCAAGATCTTCTTGATGAACTGTATGCCTCATTGGCCGACAGATCCACTGCCAAATTGATCAAGCGCTTATGCAATTATCCTGTTTTGCTAATCGATGAACTGGGATATCTGACGCTAAAATCCGAGCAAGCAAATACTGGTGGGTCTGTTTTGATGAGTAAAGGTGGGTCAATTTCATTGAGCGTCAAAGTCCTTAGATGTAAAGCTATGCAAGCGTGCAGTGAATCGTCACTGTGCCACCGGTAACTGCCATTTTGACGAATTTAAATCCTAAAACAAGCGATGCATAAATACTGAACAAGAAACCGATCAAGAGTTTTTTCATGTTTTATCCTCCTAGTTGTCACGGTTAAGTTGACCCAACATCAAAGCAATTTTTTCACGGGCCCCATCACTGTCACAGTCGAAGACGTTTTTACAAAATGCTTTTAGATATTTTTGCTCTATTGGAGGAAGGGGATTAATCCCGTTCAGGTCTTGGATTTTTCTTGTTTCCCCACACAAAGAGCATTTTACCTGGTCTGGCTCTATAATATTGTCCTTGCTCATGAAGCCTCCCTAAACGTGCAGTTTCATACGAATTTAAGCAAACCCTTATCACCGTGAGGGTGCTACCTTCAAGCCTATATCCCTGCACCAGGTTTGTACCTTCCTACGACAACCCTGCCGGCCCCAGGGACCACGTTGTCCT
>JAUCGD010000439.1 GCA_030377945.1 Desulfobacterales bacterium HSG17
AAAGCTGAAATTTTCTCCATAACCTGTTTTGTCACTACTGTTTATTACTATGTTTCCATAGTATGCGATTGCTAGAGGCGTACTGTTCGATTTTGTTTGTTGAAGTATTTGATATTTCCAATGAAAATCGTATAATTTGTTATTTTTTTCAGCACCGAAACCAACCATTATTCTTTTAGTAATTCCATAATTAAAGCCAAGTCTGATATTTGAAGGACCATAAATTCCCATTAAATCTGACATTTCTTCATCGGATACATAATTAAGAAAATTAAGCCAGAGATCACCATATTCTTCACGTATAACATCCCGTACAGCTTGCTTTATTATTTGATATAATTCATTTTTTTCCACTGCAATCTGCATGACAGCCTCTTTTTGGAGTGTTTAGATTTTGGTTTTATTCCTCTTGAGCAGATGAGAACCATGCCACGTCCAAGCTACCTTTGTGCCTTTTGGTGTCTGTATGGCGCATTCAGTGATAATTTGACCTTCCAGCAACAAAACAGTGGGAATTGCCAACGCATCAGGGTATGTTTCAGCCATATCGGTCATATACCTCAAAAGCTTGTATATTAAAAAACTTTGATTTGTCTTCCTGAAATTCCAGCATCCACAAAATAACCTGATGCTTTTTGAAATTGCGGCATTTTATTTTGATTCCCATATCAGCAATTGTACTCGATCTTTCAATGTCAGCTGAAGTTTTTCATGTTCTTCCTTTGTTAATACCAGAGAACGTATCTTCCGTTTTACATATCGTTCGGTTTTTCTGCTTAAATCATTTAAGTGATACATATCTATATTGCCGACTAATACCAGATCAATAATTCCCGTATCTTTTCCTTGTGCATAATCATCTATCAGATAGGCAAGCTCAACATCCCCTAAGCGGTTTATAATTCCATCAATGACCTGATCAACGCCTGTTACCTTTTTGACCATGGATGCAAGTTCGGGAAACAAAGGGTGTTCCTTATTAGCATAATAATATACCTGCCGTCCGTTTTTTTTAGATCTGAGAAATTTGCTGTCAGTAAGATGGTTTAATTTCTCCCGCACAGAATTGGTTGAGATATTAAATTCCTTTGCCAGCTGTCTCAGATATGACTGGGTTTCCGGGTTGAGAAAAAAACGAATCAGCAGCTTAATCCTGGTTTTTGATCCGATAAGCCCTGAAAAAAGATTGTTCACTTGATATGTTTAGTCACTTTTTACATAATCTGCTTTGAAAATTCAGGTACTATCCCGGAATTTTCAATTTCTCCTTTTGGAATATAGAAATTCATGGTTCCGTCTTCCTTGCAAATCCATACTTCTTTTGCACCGCCTGAAAAATACAACTTTTTTTTCATATTCATTTCATAATCACTATTGCTCGGAGAAAGTATTTCAATACATATTTCAGGTGCAAAAAGGCTTTCAAATTCATCTTTTACTTGCTGCCATCGGGCATATGAAAACCATGCAACATCAGCTACTTTTGTTCCTTTAGGAGTTTGTATTGCACATTCGGTGATAATCTGGCCGTCAGTCAGAAGTTCTGCCAGTTTTTTAACAACTTCAGATTGGTAAGCGCCCTGCATCAAGCGGGAAGGAGACATGATTATCTGTCCTTGCTCATTTAATTCTATTTTGTATGGTAGATCATTGAAATTTGAGTTGTTGCAAAGTTGCTGCCATTTCATAAGCACCCACCTTTCATCTGTGAACTGTTTGAAAAAAGGTATGAATAGATTTCCCCTTTTCCTGCCAAAAATTCTTTGGGGAAATCGGCAAAAAGATTTTTGAAATTATGGTCGTGTGATTGTTGCAGCATTTTATTTTGATTCCCATATCAGCAGTTGTACCCGATCTTTCAAAGTCGGCAGAAGTTTTTCATGTTCTTCTTTGGTCAATACCAGGGAACGTATCTTCCGTTTAACATATCGTTCGGTTTTTCTGCTTAAATCATTTAAATGATACATATTTATATTGCCGACTAATACCAGATCAATGATCCCCGTATCTTTTCCTTCTGCATAATCATCTATCAGATAGGCGCTCTCTAACTCCCCTAAACGGTTTATAATCCCGTCAATGACCTGATCTACACCTGTTACCTTTCTGACCATGGATGCAAGTTCAGGAAACAAAGGATGTTCCTGATTTGCACAATAATACACCTGCCGTCCGTTTTTTTTAGATCTGAGAAATTTGCTGTCAGTAAGATGGTTCAATTCCTCCCGTACAGAATTGGTTGAAACATTAAATTCTTTTGCCAGTTGCCTGAGGTATGATTGGGCTTCCGGGTTGAGAAAAAAACGGATCAGTAACTTAATCCTGGTTTTTGATCCGATAAGCCCTGAAAAAAGATTATCCACTTACATAGTCCTTTATGAGTAATAATTCTACTCAATATACCCGTGTCAAGTGTTTTGTCAATTATTTTTTTCATTATATAGAAATATATCAAAATCATTAAGTAGTTTCTATTTTTTTTACCGCAGATTACACAGAGTTGCACAGATTAAAATCTGTCATTAATCTTTGGTTTATGCTTTTTATTATTCGGTTCCAGTTGGTTATATTAGCATGGCAAATCTTTTTTTGTTCCCTTCGACAAGCTCAGGGAACGGTAATAGTTACTGTGGGTTTCCGGTTTGATATCGCTGTATATTCCCCCAGCTTCGACAAGCTCAGAGAACGGCAATAGAACCGTGCCCTGAGCTTGTTGAAGGGCAGTTTCATCAACTTTTGCCATCCAGTTTTAACTTTTTTTCCAGTTCATCCAGTTTTTTCCTGTCAAGACCTGTAATTTCAGTTATCTGCTCTTTTTTCAACCATCCTGAAATCAGCAGGTTTATTGCGGTTTTTTCCACGCC
>JAUCGD010000440.1 GCA_030377945.1 Desulfobacterales bacterium HSG17
TCAGGATATTAAACTTTCCAGCCCCAATGCCTATTTTATAAAACGATTAAAAGATAATTATCTTCCAATATTTGAAAAAGAGTTTTTAAAATTAGGACTAAATGATATTAATATTGAATTTAAAGTATCTTCGAGTAAAAGATCCAATAAAAAATCAGGTGCGTATCCTGCAATTCCACTGACATCAAAAACGATATCAAAAAAATCAAAGCAAATGGAACTGCCAGGACTTGGTATGAAGTTTAACAACGGCAGGGTGTTTAAAAAAGGTTTTACATTTGATGATTTCGTAGTTGGAAACAATTCAAATTTCGCCTATTCTGCGTCTTTATCCCTTGCCCATGGAAAAATAAAAGGTTACAGCATTCTTTATCTTCTTGCAAAAACTGGTCTTGGTAAAAGCCATTTATCCCAGGCTGTTGGTCATCATATAATTAAAAATTCACTTTATAAGTCAGTTTATTATATAACAGCAGAAGACTTTACCAATGAGATGATATACTCCTTGAAAAATAATTGTATAGACCGCTTTAAAGAAAAATACAGAACAAAATGTGATGTATTGATTCTTGAAGATGTTCATTTCTTGTCAGGTAAAAATGCAACACAAAAAGAGCTTGCAATTACTCTGGATTATCTTCTTGAAGCCGACAAAAAAATTATTTTTTCAGGATGTGAGCTGCCTGAAGATATCCCCAAGTTAAATGATCAGTTAAAATCACGTTTAACCCTTGGACTTGTTACCCAGATTGATGCTCCTGATTATTCTACCAGGGTTAGGATTTTAAAAAGAAAATCTAAAATGTTTGGATATAGCATTCCAGATCCGGTGACCGAATATATTGCCCAGGAATTATGTGATGATGTTCGTCAGCTTGAAAGCGGTCTTTTTGGTGTTGCTGCAAAAGGGCAGTTAATGGGCTGCAATATTGATGTTGAGCTTGCAAAAAGTGTGGTTTTAAATATTGCAAAAACAAAAAAGCAAGTTACGCTTGAATCCATTAAAAAGCTTGTCTGCAAAGAGTTTTCAATATCTGCTGCTGATATTGTTTCTGCTTCAAGAAAACAGAGAATTGTAAAACCAAGGCAAATGGCAATTTTTCTTTCCAGAAAATATACAGATCAACCAATTAAGAGTATTGGTACAAGTTTTAATAAATATCATGCCACAGCAATTTATGCCATAAATGCAGTTGAAAAAGAGTTAAAGCTCAAAAGTGTTCTTTTTAATCAAATAAAATATCTTTCAAAAAAAATTGAAACAGGTAATCTATAGATGGGGTTTTCAGATTCTGTTTATAAAAGTATTCAAAAAATATCAGGAAAAATAAACGTTACAAGTCAAAAAGAAGAACTTTTATGTTACTCCTATGATGCTACAGGAAGCACATTCCTTCCAGAAGCTGTTGTATTTCCAGGATCTCAAAAAGAGGTCTCCCAAATTTTAAGTTTAGCATCAAAGCAAAATTTCATTGTGGTTCCCCGGGGTGCAGGCTCTGGAATGACAGGAGGGGCTGTCCCTGTAAAAGGCGGACTTGTGATGGTTACAAGCCGGATGAATAAAATCCTTGAGATTGATGAAAACAACTTGATTGCAAGAGTCCAGCCTGGTGTTATAGTGGCAGATATTCATAAAAAAGTGGAAGAAAAAAATCTGTTCTATCCTCCTGATCCTGCAAGTTCCTCAGTTTGTACAATAGGAGGCAATATTGGTGAATGTGCAGGCGGACCAAGAGCTGTGAAATACGGTGTTACAAGAGATTATGTGTTGGGCCTTACGGCTGTGCTGCCTTCCGGAGAAATGATTAAAACAGGTGTCAGGACAGCAAAAGGCGTTGCAGGATATGATTTAACCCGTTTGATTGTAGGCTCTGAGGGTACTTTGGCAATCGTAACTGAAATTACGCTGAAATTATTGCCCAAACCTGTAAGCATCAAAACTATGGCAGTTTTTTTTGACACTATGCAAAAGGCTGCAAAAGCTGTGTCCGGTATTATGAAAGAGACTGTTATCCCAAGATGTGTTGAATATCTCGACCAAGCAAGTATTGATCTTATAAAAAAAAATATCAGCCTTGAACTTCCGGACAATATTCAAGCCTTGTTAATTATTGAACTTGATGGTTCACACACCCAGGTTGAAAAAGATGCTCAGAATATTCAAAAATTGTGTTCTTCCTATGGAGCTTTGGATGTCCTAATTGCAAAGGATAAAACCCAGGCTCAAGAATTATGGAATGCCAGAAAAGCATTGTCTCCGGCTCTCTATAAGATTGCAAATAACAAAATCAACGAAGATATTGTAGTACCGGTTGATAAAATTCCAGACATGGTGCAAATTACCCAGGAGATACAAAAAACATCTAATCTTAAGGTGGTAAGTTTTGGTCATGCAGGCGATGGTAATATCCATTGTAATATAATGTATGATAAAGCCGATGAGAGCGAATCTAAAAGGGCGCAAAAAGCAGTTGCTACTCTTTTTAATGCAACCCTAAAGCTTGGGGGCACCATTACAGGAGAACACGGTGTTGGCATCACGAAAATGAAATATTTGCCACAAGAGACTGGTGAAACGCAGATTGAACTTATGAAAGGAATTAAAAAGGTTTTTGATCCTTTGAATATCCTGAATCCCGGGAAAATTTTTTAACTAGAAAAAATATTTTAAAATGAAATCTATCCTTAATTATTGACATTTTTTTTGTATTTATATATATTCCAAAAATTGTTGCACAAAATCGGTAGTTATTAAGATAAATTACAGATGATTGATTGCAATTAAATAATCTTTGCCGAAGTGGTGGAATTGGTAGACACGCTAGACTTAGGATCTAGTGCCGCGAGGTGTGGAGGT
>JAUCGD010000047.1 GCA_030377945.1 Desulfobacterales bacterium HSG17
TACCCACTAATAAGATTTTTCTTTATTGGTTTTGACGATTTTCGCGTAAATTATTATTCACTGCTGGAGAATACGGAAAATTTTTAAAAATTTTGGCTTTCGGTAGTATAATCGCTCAGTTTAGGTGATACATATCCCGGTCATTATACTGCTTTCTTCCATGCACCCGTGCATTTTGTCCTGTCCATTGGTTTTTCAGTTCAAGGGTTGCTATGGGAATGCCGTTTATAAACAGGACCATATCAATCTCTTCATGGGGGTTTTCAGGATTGTAGCGCACCTGACGGGTAACGCTGAACTGATTGGATGCAAAGTCATCTTTAATGCGCTGGCTGCTGCTGGCAAGGGGCAGGGGATAGAGTAAAGAAAATTGGGCATCTTCTAGTTCAAGCCCTTTACGCAGTAAACGAATTACCCCGTATTTTCTGACCATGCGGTCAAAACGCTCCAAAATTTTAAGTTTCCAGTCAGAAGATCGCTTGAGCTTTTCCAGTTCATCTTTTTGAGATGATTGCAAAAAATCCCAAAACCGGGTTTCGTCAATGGCATATTTGGAGTTGAAGTCATCTGCATAGCCAATATGAAAACCATTACCGCCATATGCAGCAGAATTGTAATATAGCTCACTGCCTGATGTTTTAAGTTCTTCCAGGCATGTGCCGGTTAAGGCTTTTTCTATTGCCGATTCCAGGGCCTGTTCGTTTGTTTGTGATAGCATTATTGGTTTTCCATATAAAATTTATCTTTTTTCCAAAGAATCACATTGTTTTCCATATAATTCAAAATTTGCTTAAAAGATGCATCATTTCTGATGATGTGGTCGTGAAATCGAGGCTGCCATGCAAAATCAGATTTGATCTGACGGGCATTTTTGGTGACACCTGTTTTAAAACCACGAATAATGGATGCCAGATTTTGTGATTGCGGCCCAAATCGATTAACAGGTTTTCGTCCCCGTCTCCGTAGAGACGCAATATTTTGCGTCTCTACAATGGAATCATCATATCCACGCCCATCATCAACCTTATCAATAATCACGATCCCATGTACATGATTCGGCATAATAATAAATCCCCCCAATTTCACAAATGGAAAATGTTCAGGGATTTGCAACCAACAATCATAGGCCACCCGACCTATTTCCGATAATTGCATTTCAGCCCGCCCCCGTAGAGACGCAATATTTTGCGTCTCTACAATATTTTGCGTCTCTACGGCATTTTGTATTCCATCGACAATATTCCCAAAATAGAAAAACTTGTTTTTTGTACAAATGGTAACAAAATATGCTGCATTCCACCCATAATTCCAATTCTGTAAACGGGCTGATGCTATACGAAATTTATTTTTGTATTTACCTGTGTTCATGTTTTAAATCCCCCCGGTAGAGACGCAAAATATTGCGTCTCTACGTACGAAATTTAATTTTGTATTTACCTGTATTAATTTTTAAATCCCCCCGGTAGAGACGCAAAATATTGCGTCTCTACGTACGAAATTTAATTTTGAATTTACCTGTATTCATGTTTTAAATCCCCCGGTAGAGACGCAAAATATTGCGTCTCTACGTACGAAATTTATTTTTGTATTTACCTGTATTAATTTTTTCAATTCCCCGGTAGAGACGCAAAATATTGCGTCTCTACGTACGCAATTTAATTTTGTATTTACCTGTATTCATGTTTTAAATTCCCCGGTAGAGACGCAAAATATTGCGTCTCTACGTACGCAATTTAATTTTGTATTTACCTGTATTCATGTTTTAAATTCCCCGGTAGAGACGCAAAATATTGCGTTTCTACGTACGCAATTTAATTTTGTATTTACCTGTGTTCATTTTTTTAATCCCCCCGGTAGAGACGCAAAATATTGCGTCTCTACGTACGAAATTTATTTTTGTATTTTCCTGCATTCATTTTTTAAATCCCCCGGTAGAGACGCAATATTTTGCGTCTCTACGTACGAAATTTATTTTTGTATTTACCTGTGTTCATGTTTTAAATCCCCTCGGTAGAGACGCAAAATATTGCGTCTCTACGTACGCAATTTATTTTTGTATTTTCCTGTATTCATTTTTTAAATCTCCCGGTAGAGACGCAATATTTTGCGTCTCTACGGTGATGTTTTCCTATTGTCCCACCTTTATTTTTCCGGTAACAGCGCTGTTTATAAGCGTGGCTTTGTATTCTTTTAGTTTTTCGATCTGTTTTTGTTGAAGGATAATGGCTTTGTCTATTTTAGCTGATTCCTTTTCAATGTTAGAGACAATGGTTGTTTGTTCCTCAAGTGGCATTAAAATTACTGGAATATTTTTTATATCAGACATATTTAAATGCAAAACCGTAGATCCGGCAGACAAAAAATCAATGTATGTTCTTCCCAGTTTTGAGTATATTAGGCTGATTACTAATTGAGGATGAATTCGTTCATGGTTTATTTTTAACCACACCATTCTTTGTCCTAAGCATAACTCAATATTTTTTGGAATTATACACGCCTCACCAGCAGGGGCTTCTCTTGTGAACAATATGTCTTCAGGATTTGGTATTCCTCTTTTTGTCCACTGTATAAATCCATTTTCATTTGTATATTTTGCATCAGTATACACAAGTTTACCATCTTTTACATTCGATGTTCTAACAACAAAAAATCTCTCTTCATCTACAAATGGTGCTGTTTTGTGTTCACAGTCGATAATACCTTTTAATGAATATTTTATCGGTTCTATCGTCCAATGCTTAGGAACATCCCCAATCCACTCCACCCCAGAATCTTTCATTTTAACATCAGGGTTCAAACCTTTGGTAACAGCATTTTGAATCACGATCTGCTTGCGCTCTTTTAACAGCTCTACCATTTTCTCTTTTAGCGCCACTGCCCGGTCGATTTTGTTGCATTTTTCATCCAGGAAATTGGCAATGGCGGTTTGCTCGGGGAGTGGGGGGAGGATTATTGGGATATTTTTCATCCTGTTTTTTGATAAATCCCATTGTCCGATTCTGACACCATCAGAGGCTCGGCCAAAAAAAGAGACATAAAGACTGCTACGAATAGCGGTATGAAAGAAATTTGAGAATAAATCTTCAGTTATTTTAAAAACATAATATGCAGGGCTGACAATGCCATTATAGTTTGAAACACCATATGAACCCTGCCATGCTTTCATTTTATTCATCCCAAATTGACCTTTCCATAATACTTTATAACCAGTTAAGTCATCTGGTATATAATTATGGTTTTCATCTTGATTTTCCACATCTCTTTTAATTACACCTTTTTCACGGGTAATAGAAAGCAATTGTAGGTCCGGTCTGTTTTTTATTGAACAAGGACTTAAAATCTGACCTAACCTCTTCACTTCCCAACCAACCGGTATCTCCCCAATCCACTCCGGAGTCTTTATAAGACGGATATTTTTTAATTGCCATTTGACCATTCGGGTAATTCATCACTAATTCCCCTTTTTTCAATCATGTGAATATGTGAGCAGCTCAATTCTCTACACAGTGTGTAGAGTTTTTCAATTTCCAAACACTCTTCCAATGTTAATTACCCAAAATTCAAAATATCCATAATCAAACCTTCGCTCTCTTGCTCCAATTCCAGCATATCAGCGCTGACCTCCTCAATGGATTTTAAAGGCTTGTGCTGATAAAAGTATTTATTGAAACTGATCTCATAGCCAATTTTGATTTTATCCAGATCAATCCAAGCCTCATCCACATGGGGTTTTACTTCCTGCAAAAAGTAGTCGTACACTTTTTCTTTTAACGGCACATTTTCACTATCCCGCAGATCACTTTCACTCTCATATACAATATAATCCCCTTTTTTCTTACCTGGATAATAACCAAAATCCGGCAGTTGTTCAACAGTGCAGTCCAGTCGGTGCAGCAAGTTGTCAAGCTTGTCACTGCTGAGTTTCTGCTGTTTTTTAATCACCTTTTCGGCGCTTTCATCATAAGAAGTAATTGCCCCGTATATGGCGTTTTTCTCTGAAGCTGTGAGTTTTATTTTTTTCGCTTTCAGCACCTTTTCAACCTGTACTTTAAACTTGTTGAAATCTTTGTGTTCATTTTTGCCAATGGCTTTTTGCAGTGTTTGGGCGTGCTGCATCAACACCCGATGTTTTTCCCAATGGACAGATGAGCAAAGGGATTTGCGCTTTTTAGCATTAAGATCAAATTCGTTTTTTTCACACCAGTGCAGGATTTCTTTTTCAAGTTCCGGCAGTTGGCTGTAAATACGCTCTTCAAAAGTTTCAAAAGCCCATTCCATGGGCTCTTTCAGTGTCTTGTCAAAACGCAGACCGGAAACCGCCTCATGGGTAAATTGAGCTTTAATCCGTTTTGGACGCTCAACAGGGACTTTATAATAGCCAAAGTCACTGTTATCAAAAATCTTTGCTGCCAGACCTTCATCACCTTGTTTTTTGACTTTGGCAAAGTCATTACAGGCTTTTTGAATCGCCTTGATATGTTCCGGCTTGAGTTCACAGTTTTTATTGCCCAGGTTTTTACGCAATTTGCCAAAGCAGTCTGATGCGTCAATAAGCTGCACCTTACCCTTACGCCTTTTTTCCTTGTTATTGCACAAAATCCAGATATAGGTCGTGATACCGGTATTGTAAAACAGATTGTTGGGCAGTTGGATAATGGCTTCAAGCATATCATTTTCTATGATATAACGCCGAATATTGCTTTCACCGCCACCTGCATCACCGGTAAACAGGCTGGAGCCGTTATGAACTGAAGCAATACGGGAGCCAAGAGGGGTTTGGCTGATTGGTTTCATCTTGTTGACCATTTCCATCAAAAACAAAAGCTGCCCGTCAGAAGATCGGGGAGTAGCAGGAGCTTCTTCCTCATTGCCCCAGTAATCCTTGAGCGCTACAAGAAACCTTGGGTCAATAATATCTTTACCGTCTTTGATATATTTCACCTCAGTACTCCAGGATTTACCATAAGGCGGATTTGAAAGCATAAAATCAAAGCGGGTTCCTGCAAACTCATCAGTGGAAAGGGTGGAGCCTTCACGGATATTTTCCGGGTCATTACCTTTTATCATCATGTCTGATTTACAGATGGCATAGGTTTCATCATTGATTTCCTTGCCATAGAGATAAACATCACCTTTGGATTGTATTCCGCCGTTCTCATCTTTAACAAAGTTTTGAGATTCAGTGAGCATACCGCCCGAACCGCAGGCCGGATCATAAATTGTCATAACAGGCGGCAGCTTGTCTTTGACCGGTTCAAAAATAATGTGGGTCATCAGGTCAATAACTTCACGGGGAGTAAAATGCTCTCCTGCCTCTTCGTTATTTTCTTCGTTGAATTTCCGAATCAGCTCTTCAAACACATAACCCATGCCCAGATTGGACAGAGCAGGCATTTTTTTGCCTTCCGGGTCATCCTTGTCAAAGGGAGTCAGGTTTATATACGGGGAAGTGAACTTTTCAAGCACATCAAGCAGCACATCTTTTGAAGCCATATGCCGGATCTGTCTTGTGAGTTTGAACTTTTCAATAATCTCTTTTACGTTGGTGCTGAACCCTTTCAGGTAATCTTCCACATTGGCCTGTAAAATCTGCTGATTATTAGTGGCAGTATCATAGAGCCTTTGCAGGGTCCATTCACTGGTGTTGTAAAACACATAACCGCTGGCATCCCTCAGCCCGGTTTCATCCCACTCTGTAAAACCTGCTTCATCACGCTGAAAGGCAAGTTCTTCCATAACCTTATCTTTGCTCGGTTCCAGCAAGGCATCAAGCCTTCTTAAAACCACCATCGGGAGAATTACATCACGATATTTACCCCGAACATAGACATCTCTCAAACAATCATCTGCAATTGACCAGATGAAGGATATTAACTTATTATGCACTGCTGTGTTCACTATGTTATTCCTTTTATATTTCTAATATTGTCTTTCAGTCTCAAAAGCAGTCTTCGAGCAGTCTGGAAATGATAACTTTTGAATATTTCATAAAAAAGAGTACAAATGCAAGAAAATTATTTTTTATCAGTATATTAGTTAAAGCTCCAATCAATTATTATTTGTTTTATTGCAGCGGGTTTTGAATGGACAGCATCATGAAAATCAACTTGTCCTAATTATCTCCAATGATCGAAAAAATGTTTGGCTTACATGAGTTTCCTGCGCAATTATGAAAGAAAATGAAGTATATCAAACAAAATTTGATTTTACAGTGAATTATTGTTATAATATTTAAACTTTGAAATGTATCAAACTATAAGGAGCTGTCATGCAGGAAGATAAAAAATTAGCCGCTGTCTGCGGCCTTTACTGTGAAGCATGTACTTTATTCATTGCCACAAAGGAAGATCCTGAAAGGCTTAAGGGATTGGCAGCACGATTTCAGCTTTCAGAGGAAGCTGTTAAATGTTATGGATGTCGCTCAGATAAAAGGGGGCCTTACTGCCAGAAATGCAAAATGTTCACTTGTGCTGCTGAAAAAGGAATTGATTTTTGCTCTGAATGCAATGATTATCCCTGTAATGATCTTAAACAATTTCAATCTGAAAGACCGCATCGGATAGAGCTTTGGGATGACCTTGAGCGGATCAAGGCAACAGGTTATCAAGATTGGTTAAAGGAAATAAGAGAACACTATACTTGCTCTCAATGCAGTACCATCAATTCAGCGTATGATCTGAAATGCAGAAAGTGCGATGAAGAACCAGGTTGCGGTTACGTTGAAAAACACAAGCAGGCAATTGAGCAGGTTTTGAAGAATATGTGATGAGCAAACACAGAAATATTAAGATTTTAATCTGTGAAAATCTGCGTAATCTGTGGTTAAAAATGCAGCAGAATTTATGCATGGTATTTAGTAAGGGATTTGCCAAATATTAATATAGCCATGCGGCCTGGAGCTAAAGCTCCAGGCTAGAAGCTGAACCAGGCTAAAGCCTGCTGTTAAAGTCATATTTTGTTATTTATTCAGCACCCTTTAGGGTGGTTTAGCTTGTAGCTGGGGGATTTATTCCCCAGCTTTATGCAGGTATTTTATTTATTAGGAATTCCCTTACTGCTAAGATAGGTCTGGCCTGGGCAGTCTTCTTACCAGGCCGTCCAGTTCCGATTTCCTGTGACATGCTGCCATATGAAGTTTTTCCGGCAGATTGGTTTTATTAACTGCTTCCATTTGAGGTTCATGGGTGCGGCATTTGTCTATAACAAATGGGCATCTTGTGTGAAACCTGCATCCCCCAGGTGGATTTATGGGTGAAGGGACATCACCGGAAAGTACCATGCGCCTGGATTTATAATCTATGTCAGGCACAGGGATACCGGAAAGCAGGGCATGGGTATATGGGTGAGAAGGGTTTGAAAAAATTTCTTCTGTGGGAGCCAGTTCCACCATTTTACCCAGGTACATGACTGCAAGGCGGTTGCTTATATATTTAACCACAAGAAGATGGTGGGTGACAAATAAATAGGTCAGGTTAAGCCTGGTTTGTAAATCTTTGAGAAGATTTAATATCTGTGCCTGAACAGAAACATCAAGCGCAGATGTGGGTTCATCCAGGACAATGAAATCAGGGTTTGCTGCAATTGCTCTTGCCACTGCAATGCGCTGGCGCTGGCCTCCGGAAAATTCATGGGGATAGCGCAGCAGGTGATCTCTGGTAAGCCCCACAAGGCCAAGAAGCTCTATAACCCGGTCTTCAAGTTCTTGAAAATTGAGTTTTTCCTGTTCCCTTAAAGGTTCTGCAATGATATTTTTTATCAGCATCCTGGGGTTTAAGGATGTGGTCGGGTCCTGGAAAACCATCTGGAGCCGGGTTCTGATCCCGCTTTTTTTCATATTCCTGTGGCTGAGTGACGCAATATCTGTTGAATTATCAGGTTTGTTTTCAGGAAAATAAAGCACCTTTCCGGCTGTTGGGTCATGCAGCCGCAAAATCGCCTTGCCTGTGGTTGTTTTTCCGCATCCTGATTCCCCAACCATGCCCAGGCACTCTCCCCTGTAAATATCCAGGTCAATTCCGTCAAGAGCTTTGACTGCTCCAACCTGGCCCTGGAAAAGTCCTCCTGTAATCGGGTAATGCTTTTTCAGGTTCTTTATTTCAAATATTTTTTTCATAATCTGGTTTTATAATTTGGTTTCCGGGTAAAAACAGGCCACATAATGATTTTCTCCAAGTTCCGTAAGTTCAGGCAGCTTTTTGGTGCATGGCTCTCCTGCCCGCGGGCATCTTGGATGAAATCTGCAACCGGAAGGAGGTGAAACCAGGTTGGGAACATTACCCTCAATGCTGTCAAGCTCGCCTTTATGGGAAATTCTGGGTACTGCATTAAGTAAGGCGCGGGTATAGGGATGGCATGGAGAATTGAATAAATCCCTGACATCTGCCACTTCGCATAAATTCCCAGCATACATTACCCCGACCCTGTCACATGTTTCAGCCACAACTCCCAGGTCATGGGTAATAAGCAGGATGGAAGATATTTCCGTTTTTTTAAGATTCCTGAGAAGCTCCAGTATCTGTGCCTGAATAGTAACGTCAAGGTTGGATGTGGCCTCGTCAGCAATTAGCAGAACAGGGCTGCAAGCAAGGGCGATGGCTATAACAATGCGTTGTTTCATGCCACCTGAAAGATTATGAGGATAAAGCTTCAGTACCTCTTCCGGGTTGGGAATCCCAAGCTTTCCCATAATTTCAGCAGAACGGGAAATAGCTTCTTTTTTCAGTCTTTTATTCCAGAGATTTATAATAGGGATTTTACTTGAAATTTTTAAAATCAGGGATTCAGGATTGATTGCTCCGATTTTATATAATTTTTGCTGAAATGCTTTAAAAGGGAAAAATATCCGGCATTCAGGGGAGTTAAGATCATCAAGAATTTTTTGACTCATTTCCTGTTTTCTGTGAAAAAAATAGCTTTCGGCAATCTGTTCCCCAATACGCATAATAGGATTTAAAGCTGCATTAGGCTCTTGGAATATCATGGAAATCTGATCTCCGCGAAGGTTCTCCATATAGGATTCGGATTTCTTGAGCAGATCAATCCCCTGCTGTTCTCCATTTTTTTCAGAAGGGGGATAAAAAATAACCTGTCCTGCCTCGATCTTTCCAGGTTCCTGGACAATACGCATAAGTGAGCGCACAAAAACACTCTTGCCGCAGCCTGATTCTCCCACAAGACCAAAGGTCAGGCCGTGAGCAACCGGAATTGAAACCATGTTCAGCGCTTTAACAACACCTTCATATGTATAGAAATTTGTAACCAGGTCTATGGATTTTATGATTTCAGGCATGTTTACCCCCTTCTCAACCTGGGATCAAAAGCATCTCTTAAAGCATCCCCGATCAGGTTCCATGCAAGCACAAAAAGCACTATACAGCCTCCGGGAATTACAATGGTGTACCAAAATCGCAATGGATCATCAGGCGGGCCAACAATATAATTTCTGGCAAGGGCTACCATCTGTCCCCAGTCTGCATACCCTTTAGGCGCTCCCAGTCCTACAAAGCTCATGAACGATGCTGTTATAACCATTGATCCCATATCCATAAAAGCAATTACCATTACAGGGTAAATGGCATTGGGCAGGATATGGCGAAACATTATTTTTATATCAGATACGCCCATAAGCTTGGCAGCCTGGACATATTCCTGGTTTCTAAGGGTTAAAATACCTGAACGCATAACCCTGACATAGTTTCGCCATGTTACGGCAGCCAGGGCTATCATGATATTTTCCAGGCCCCGGCCAAAAGCAACTACAATGGCCATTGCCAGTACCAGGGTAGGTATGGCAAAGATAATATCCACAAACCTCATGAGCAGTTCGTCAATAATTCCGCCGTAATATCCGGCTATTATGCCAAGAGCCACCCCAATAAAAGAGGCAAAACCCACAACAAAAAAACCAATTTTAAAAGCTGTTCTTGTTCCCCAAATTACTCCGTAGAAAATATCATACTGACCTGATGTTGTGCCGAAAATCAGTTTTTCAGATGGCGGTTTTGGTGTTGAGGAATATCCTTTATGGGGCATTTTATATGGATTATCAGGATATTTGGGCGGTGCTATATAAGGGGCAAAAACAGCTATGAATATAAAAAAAGCAAGAAGGGTAAAACCCAGTATGGCTGTGGGATTTTTAAATATTCTGCTCAAAGTAAATTTCAGTTCCCGCAGACGGGGATATTTATTTGTTTTCTTCATTATACAAGTCGGATCCTGGGATCAACAGCAGCATATAAAATATCTATTATCAGGTTGGTGAATACAAAAACCAGGCCCATAAACATACAAAGACACATGAGTACAGGCATATCCAGCTGTGTGGCTGATTCTGCAAGCCACCAGCCCATGCCCTGCCGGTTAAATACCACTTCCACTGCAATACTTCCTTCCATTGAAAAGGCCACAAGCTGTCCTGCAACGGTAATCACAGGAATAAGTGCATTTTTCCTGGCATGTTTAATATAGATTGTTTTTTTATCAGCTCCTTTGGCCTGGGCTGTAATAATATAGTCTTTTGACAATTCTTCAACCATGCCGGAACGCATAACACGCATGAGAAGAGCCACAACAACTATTACCTGGGTCATGACCGGTAAAAAAAGATGGGTCAGTGC
The DNA here is from genome assembly GCA_030377945.1 of Desulfobacterales bacterium HSG17. The sequence continues at coordinate 10,620 of JAUCGD010000047.1, forward strand.
ATTCCATGTAATATCAGGACGGCCGTTTAGAATCCCGTCTAGTGTAAACATACCTGTAAATCTTGTAAATTTATCAGGATTATCCATTATAAAAATGCTTATATTGTCGCTTATAATTCCCGGAGGAAAAATTCGCCAGTATCCGTATAAAACCATGAGGAGAATTAAGGCAAAAAGAAAGGTTGGCAAAGACCAGGCAATAATGGCAAATACCCGCATAATATGGTCAAACCATGTATTGCGGCGGATAGCAGAATGAGTGCCCAGCCAGATACCGAGCATGATAATCAGCGGTGAGGAGAATAGATTTAATTCCAGGGTAATGGGAAAATACATCCAAAACGCATCCCATACCGGTCTGGCAGCTACAAGAGACCAGCCCAGATTGCCGGCCCCCATTTCTTTTATCCACCTTGTATATTGAATATAAAAAGGGTCATCCAGGCCGTATTGCTCAATAAGCCGTGGAATATCTTTGGCCTGCTGGGGCGAGTTGACATAAGCCGCGGCCCTGCGTTCAGGGCTGAAGGTCATGAGGATGCTGAAGATAAGAAGCGAGACCCCGAAAAGAACCAGGAATAAAAATAAAAATCTTCGTGTAATAAATGCTGCCATTACTTCTCCAGTCCTGTTCACACCCAGAAAAATATAAGTATCTGCATAAATTTCATAACATTTCTTGTAGGGGCAACCCCCTGTGCTGCCCTTGTTCAAGGGCAGGCACAGGGGATTGGAAGTTCCCTAAGATATTTTATTCCTTGCTAATACGTTTCAGATCTTCCCATTCCTGGTTAAACAGGGGATTGGGAACATAACCTTTTACATTATCCCTGTATGCCCTGACATCAATCTGTTGATAAAGGGGAACAGCAACAGCATCTTCATACCAGATGTCTTGAAGCCTGGAGTAAACCTCATTTCGTTTTGACGGATCTATATTGGCAATTCCCTGATCGCAGAGTTTATCAGATTCAGGATTATTATAAGCCATGAAACGTCCGTAAACACCTTGTGAGTGCATAAATGTATAGAGAAAATTATGGGGATCAGCATAATCTGCTCCCCAGCCTATGAGAAATATCGGGTACATGAAATTCCTGTACTGCACAAGATAATCCTTCCAGTCCACATTGCGTACCTCAATTTTAAATTTGGGATTAAGGGATGTAATATTTTCCGCAAGCATGTGAGCTGCTGCTTCACGCATTTCATTGCCAGTATTGTGGGTAATAATCATTTTAAAGCCCTTGTTCCATACTTTTCCGTTCCAGGCTTTTTTCATGTATTCTTTTGCTTTTTCCAGGTCAAACTCATACACAGGAACATTTTTATGATACGGAAGTCCTTCAATATTAGGGTTTGTGGGCATGATAACCAGGTTGTTAAACACATCTTCTTTATATAATTTCCTGTCAAAAGCATGGAGAAATGCCTTGCGCACATTAATATCTGAGAAAAAATCAGGGGGGATACCGTTGCCGTCAAGCTTGCCTGAGCCAATATTGGTATTGCCCTTGGGTTCAATTTTCTGGCATAAGCAGGCTGCTGACATGGAAAGCTGGGGAACTTCATATAATTTCAAACCTTTCATGGCCTGAACTTCAGGTACATATGGAGTATCCACAAGTACCCTGTCTGCATCCCCGTTTTGCAGCATAAGCTTCCTTGTACTCCATTCTTTTACATATTTGAAGATTGCGTTTTTTATTTGAGGCTTCTTGCCCCAATATCCGTCAAATCTTTCAAATATAAAGTGTTTTGAAGGCTCCCAGGATTTCATTTTATATGCGCCTGTGCCATTGGCAATTTTCTGAAGAGGCTCATGACCGGGCGCAGGTTTGTTATATTTTGCCGCATTTGCAATATTGCCGTCCCAGCACCCATTGGATATTGACCATTGTTTATCAATTATAACCGATGAATTATAAGAAAGAATACCCATAAGAGGCGGATAAGGCGCTGGAAGATGAAAAATAACCTGGTCTCCTTTAGCTTCAACAGCTTTGTCTATTATATCAAAAATTCCGTCAATGATTTTACCCTGGGAATCACGGGTAGAGCCTTTTCCTGTAAGAGCTTCCAAAAGCATCCACATAGGCCCGCCGTCAGGATCAGCTATCATATTACGTTTAAAGGAATATACCACATCTTCAGGTGTCAAATCTTCGCCTTTTTGAAACTTGACACCTTTTTTTATGGTAAATGTATATGTTTTTCCGTCAGCAGCTATTCCTTTGTTTTCAACAGAAGGCACTTCAGAAGCCAGCATTGGAACAAATTTGTCAGTGGCAGAACCGTCAAAGAAAATTAATGTTTCATAGATATTTAACACCCTTTGCTGGCTCACAGTATCATATGCCACACAGGGATCAAGGGTTCTGAGGGTTCCGTATCCTGCAAACACATAAGTATCAGGGCTGCTTGCAGCAATTGCATGGGAAAATCCTGAAATTGATACCATGCAGAAAATCAGCATAATTGTCATTGCAAATCTTTTTTTCATTGGATCTCCTTTAAGCTTAAAATTATTAATATCATACAAAATTCCAAATTTCATAATATCAGTCCATAGCATAATAAAAACATGATCTCAATATTTGTTAATCCGGTTTTTAATATCTTGGGTTTCATCTTCATAAAGGTTTTTGTATTGCTTTATCCTGTTCCCTGAGATTATACTGTTAACAGGCAGACATTGCAGGGAACGGTTAGCCCACCTGCCTGCAAAGGATTTTATGATTTTATGCAAAAAACAAAGAATATTATGACTTCATTTATTGATAAGCTCTGGCAGATGGCATATATTGCTGCATACAGGATTATGCTCTGTATCTGGTATATTTTTAAACTCCAGTCAAGAGGAGCCTGTGTAGCTGTATGGCATGACAACAGGGTTGTTCTTATAAAAAATTCATATAAACCCCATTATTCACTTCCTGGGGGTAATGTGGAAAAAGGAGAACTGCCCCTTGATGCTGCTTTGAGAGAGCTTGCAGAAGAGGTAGGCATCCGGGTAAATAAAAAACAGCTTGGTTTTATCGGGGATTTTGAAAATCCCCTTGAATATAAAAAAGATGTTATAAGCCTGTTTGAGCTTAAACTTGAGGAAAAACCGGTGTTAAAGGTTGATAATCGTGAAGTGATCTGGGCAGGGTTAAAAACTCCCCAGGAAGCTGTTGATATGGGGGTATTTCCTGTGTTGAGACCTTATTTTATCGGGAAGTTCAAGTATTAAAAATTATTCCTGACAATTAAAAACCTTCCATTACCCACAGATGTGCCTTTGCAATTGCATCAGAGTTGTTGAAGCTTTATCCTTTGATCTCAGATACTCTATAACAATATCCGTATCAATCAGAATATCTTCCATTGATTTATGATTTCCCTTCCTTTTTCAACAGCTTTGATATCTTCTTCAGTCCAGACATGGGTATTGTTAATTAACTTATCCAAGTTTTTTTGTTTTTCTTTATTGGAAATAGTAACCTTAATTCTGGTACCTTCCTCAAAAGGCAGATTTTTAATTTCCAGATATCCGCTTTTACCTATTATAGTATGCATTGTATGGCTAATCATATCTTCCTCCTTCTTACAAATCCTCCCCACTTAAAAACGCCTGCCATTTTTCAAGAATCCTCGGCAGATCATCATCAATCTCCCGTTCATCTACCTTCAGTTCCTCAACCCATCTATCCCCTTTTGCATTCTTCTGCAATTCATCAAGCACTCTTGGGAACACCAGTTCTGCCCCGTCTTCATCCTGGACATGCACCGGATTCCCGTGCCTGCGGTAAGTATCGCCCTTTTTCCCTGGACTATCAACTTAAGCCGAGACACCTTTGATTTTAAAGGATTTTCTGCGATACTGTGAAGGCTTGAAGCTGCAAATGTTATGCACCATTTGAATTGAGAAAATGTCAATTTACAATTTTTACTATATTAAATGAGTATTGGCAGCAAAGGATAAATTATAGGAGAAGAACTAAGATTATGGCATCAGGAAGAAAGAAAAAGGGCGGGACCGAAGCCCCGCCCGGGTAATATTACTTTATCCTGCCATCAGAAAGTTCAATTATTCTGTCCCCATATTCAGCATTTGTTTTGCTGTGGGTAACCATTATAATAGTTTGACCTTCTGCATTCAGTTTTTTCAAGAGATTCATTACCTCCGTAGAATTTCTGGAGTCAAGATTTCCTGTGGGCTCATCAGCAAAAAGTATAGGGGGGTCATTTACTATTGCCCGCGCAATAGCTACCCTTTCCTGTTCTCCGCCGGAGAGCTGGTTTGGCAGGCGAAGAGATTTATCATGCAAGCCCACACGTTCAAGGGCTGACATTGCAAGGTCGTTTTTTTCATTTTCATCATGGTGAGTTACAGCCAGTGGAAGCTGGACATTTTCCAGAACATTCAAATATGTGACAAGTTGAAATGACTGAAATATAAATCCCATAAACTCGCGTCGAAAATCTGCCTGTTTATTTTTTTTCAGCTTGTATATATTGATTCCTTCAATGAGTATCTCCCCGCTGCTGGGGCTGAGTAACCCGCCTATAATGGATAGAAAAGTGCTTTTTCCTGCTCCGGATTCTCCCATTACAGAGACAAATTCCCCCTGTTTGATGGTCATATCAATTCCTTTTACAGCAGCTACCCTGCCGGAACCGTTTCCGAATTCCATCATAATGTTGTTTGCCTGAATATAGCTCATTTTCGTTACATCCTCCTTACAGGGTACGCAAAGCTTCGCTGGGATCCATTCTTGAAGCGGTCATTGCAGGATAGAATGAAGCGGCCATACCGATAACAACCGCAAGCATAACAGTCCATACAGGAATAAGAGGATCAATTGTAAATTTTGGCATATTTTCTACAAAAAAAGGCATAATTGCCCTTGTTCCACCAATGCCCGCTGCATACCCTAAAATGCCTGCTGCAAATGACACAATCAAAGCTTCCATAAGTATGATTCGCATTATGTGAGACCGTCTGAAACCTATGGCACTGAATATGCCTATCTCACGGGTCCGCTCGCTCACACTTGCCATCATTGTAACAAAAACCACCATTGATCCCACCAGAAGAACAATAACCGAAATACCGAGAGACAGCTTTTTCAAAGCAGCAAGGGTATCCATTCGTCCCTGAACAACCTGCTGTACAGCTGTTACCTTGACACCAGGAATTATTTCAGAAATCTGTTTAACTATCTCATGAACAGGGCAGTCACCGCAATGAGCCGCTACATCTGCCATTGCTACTTTATCCTGTTTGCCAAACAATTGCTGTGCCTGTTTCAGATCCATGAAAATAAGGTTGTCATCCTGTGAACCTGTGGGATTGATTATGCCGGAGACCTTAAATCGTTTTTCAAAAAAATCGGTTTCACTGCCGGATTTTAGATTCAAGCGTTTTGCAGCATCATGGCCTCCTATAATTTCCATATCTGATTGCGGTTTATTTCCGTTAATTTTCCACCAGGGTTTTAAAGTAAATTCCGAATCAAAATCTATTCCCACTATAAGTACTTTTCCTGCCTGATGCTCATATGCGCCAAAAATTTTGGGGCTTACAGTTCTGATATTGGCTGCATTTTTTATGTTTTTTATTTTTTCAAGATCAGTCTGGGATATTTCCTTGACATCAAACATTACTCCGCCCATGTCAAATCCTCCATAGTTGAGGGAAAGCCCTTCGGACTTGGGAGTAATGACAATATTTGCACCATATTCCTCCATTTTATGAACAACATCCTTTTCCAGAATACGGGTGGTGCTGAAAAGAGCTACAATTGAGCCTGCCCCTATCATCAGACTTAATACAAGAAAAATTGCTCTTGCTTTTCTTCGCCTTAGATTGTTTATGGCAATATTTTTTAGTTTCATGTTGGCAACTCCTTATTTAAAATATCCGGTTCCTGTCAGCAAGTCCTGCTTACTGATTATGACATAACCGTCTTTGATAATTCTTTTTAAGGGACCGGGATTACAACCACCTTTTACCTGGTTGATCTTATCAGTACGAAACTTGAGACCGCACTTTACACAAACCATATCACTGCCGTTCTGCTTGTACCCTTTTTTGCCTCTGAAACATACATCACATGCATCAAATGCAGCTCGAATTATTTCATCGTCACTTTTTACAATAAAAAAACGAATTTTCTGTTCAGAGTCATCTTTATAAACAAAATATTTTGCCTTGCCGTCTGCAAAGTCTTTTTCTGCAAACTTAAAAATGTTGTTGTCAGGATTAACTTCTTGTGCAGGAATAGTAAAATTCCACGCAAATGCTGCAACGGAAATAAGGCAGGCAAATAATGCAAGATTTATTATTTTAAAAATATAAACAGCTTTTGAACCGCTATATAAGGATTTGTACATTATATTTCTCCTTTTGATTTAAAAAAAATCAGTTGATAATTGATTTTGTTAATATTGTTTCCCTGTTAATCATGTGTGGCCATGATTTTTCCCAGGAGTCTGATCCTGTTGATGCTGTCAATTGATTTTTTAAATCCTTGTCGTGAATTTTCACATCAAGTTTTTTAAATCGTTCACCCAGCCATTTTGCTATAATCGACTTTTTATCAGCAGAATCCTGGGTCCCTGCAAGAATTTTCCGGGTCATTTTTTGGAGTCCTATTTTATTTCCTGTAACCTGGATGAATTTTTCCATTGAACCGTAATCAGCAACAACTTTTGTCTTCATTTGCCCTGAAGTCAGACCCAGTATTTTTTTTTGCCTTTCAGTTTCCTGCTGAATTTCAAAGGGATGAGCAAATATCCGGGAGGTTTCAGCTTCTTTAAGAATCGTTTGCACCATTAGCAGATCATAGAAATCAGAAGCCTTATCCTGTTGTACTTTTCCCTGCCATAAAGACATATCCATGTCTTTTTTAAATATCGGGCGTCTGTCTACAATTGCAACCACCGAGTCATTAACTCCTTTGCCATCAGATTTAAAAGTCCCTTCAGGTTTTGCAGGATAGCCAGCTCTTTTCATGGCTTCTTTTATTGTTTCAGGGTTTGTCTGTTTCTCATGATAACGAATAAAAGCAGTTTGAGATACAAGGCTGACCTCTGCACCTACAACACCAGGAATCGTGCACGCTTTTTTTACTTTGCCGATGCATCCGGGACAGGTCATTTTATTCACAATAAACCTGGTTTCCAGAACTTCATCAGCCATTACCTTATGAGCGCCCCATCCAACAGCACTAATGGAAATCAATAGTGCTATTGTAAGAAGTGTTTTTTGAATGATCTTTTTAGAAGCCTTTTCTTTAACGCTGTCCAATGTTTGAATATCTATTTTTTTAATTTCACGTTTTTTTGACATAACTGTAATCCTTTTCTTGATTAGTTAACATCCTGCGACTCTTCTTGAATCGTTATAAGCTTTGGTTTATGGCAGCTTAAAAGCTAAACCTGAAAGGCTAAACACTTAAAGGCTAAATATTGATTCAAAACCTGAAAATCCGTATCTTTTCCCGGAATTCCGCAGGAATTATATTATTTGATAAATCCGCAAAAGGAATTTACCGTTGAATTAAATTTTTTAAAAATGAAATAAAGGAGTTACAGAACTATTCAAATTAGAAGGGAAAGAGTTTGTAAATATATAGGACCAGAAGAGAATGTCTGGTTTTGCTGATCTATTTTTGAGGAATTAATAATTTGACTGGTATCTTTAAAACACAAGGCTCCAGCTGCATAATGTATTTTAACCCTGACTGTTGTCAGGGATGTATTTCTGGTATTTTTATCAGGAGTATCAGATTTACCCAGACTGCAATTACATTCGGTTTCATTGTGGCCTGGTGTACTACTATTCAGACAACATTGGCGAATGCAATTATCCTTGTCAGCTCCCAAATCAAATAAAAAATCGGTTTTCGATTTTTCAACACAGCAAATCTGCATCCGGGGCTTTATTTTGCTGTCTGCAAAATGCTTATCCATTATAATGTCATTAGTACAGCATTTATCAATAAATGCTCCAGACACGGATACGCTAAAACAGATAAACAAAATAATAATATGTAATAATATTTTTCTTATCATAAAATTCTTTAAATTTTTAATTATAATTTTTATTATAGGTCATGATGTTGCAGATGTCAAGAATTATAAAAGTCAATTGAATTAATGATGCATGTGATTATTGTAGAGACAAGGCATGCCTTGTCTCTACAAACTGTGTACGATCCTATGATTTGATGTACTAATAATCGCAATTATCCAATCTATAATGGTCCCCAAAATCGGACAACCTGTTAAGGTGTATTTTGAATCACCAAAACCAATCAGTTCCGCCACGTAGGGCGGCGCTACCGTTACAATTTATTCTCTATTTTGGCAGGGCATTTATGTTTCGTTGATTTACGCAGCTAACGGACGCACACTGAAAACTTCATCTGCTGTCAAAGGCTTAATAGACGATTCAGGAACAGTTATTACAGCTATTGTATCGCCAACCGAGTTAAATATTTCTAGTGAATAACCGTTTTCTCCTTCAGAAACCGGATGGTATTCTACAATAGTTGCAATATCGCCTTTTCTTAAATTTTTTCCAGGAATATTGCTACTGAGAACAACTTCTTCAAATAATTTATATTTCATTTTTTCTACCTGTCTACATAAAACATTTTCACATACTCACTATGTGGAGGAATGAGCACTGCATCCACAAGACTTGCATCTGTCCAGAAAAAAGGATGATATATTTTCTTTGGTAAGAAATAGTGATATTCATAACCTTTTTGCTATGAACCTGCCTTGAAATTTTTTATATCCATCAAAGCTCCTAAAGTAAAATATAGAATTTTTTATTTTACTTTAGTTGGTAAAAGTAAAATATACGTTTTTATATTTTACTTTCATCTTCAATGCCTTCCAGGATTTTTTGAGCGC
>JAUCGD010000441.1 GCA_030377945.1 Desulfobacterales bacterium HSG17
TTGTAAAAGGTTTTGTTCTTATGAGCAGCATTTACAAGGATTTTGTTTAAGAAAGGATTTATTATGAAAAAAATTATTCTGTCAGCAGTATTACTAGTATTAATTGTTCCCTTAACTTCTGTTCAGTCCGGTCAACTCACGCCCGATGCACATAAAATCTCCGTAAGCCAGTTTGTCGAACATCCTGCACTTGATGCTGTTCTCAAGGGTTTTCAAGATTATATGAAGGATAATAAAATTAATGTTGATTACAATATCCACAATGCCCAGGCTAATATGGCAACAGCAGGACAGATTGCCAGCCAGATTATGGGGGAGCAGCCTGACCTTATACTTGCCATAGCAACACCAACTTCCCAGGCTGTTGCCCAGGCATTGAAAAAAGCACCTCATATGCAAAAAAAACCCTTTCTTTTTACTGCGGTGACAGACCCTGTAAGTGCCGGACTGGTTAAAAACCTTGAAAAACCCGGAGCCAATATCACCGGGGTTTCAGACTTGCTTCCCATAGACAAGCATATGGAAAATATTAAACGATTTTTTCCAAAGTTAAAAAATCTGGGGGTTTTATACAATTCAGGTGAAGCAAATTCCAAAGCCACAGTGGAGCAAATTCGTAAACAGGGCAAGATCATGGGTTTTGAAGTAATTGATGCCACAGTATCAAAATCAAGTGATGTTTATCAGGCTGCTCAAAGTATGATCGGACGTGTGGAAGTGCTTTTTGTTCCAACTGACAATACTGTTGTTTCAGCTCTTGAATCTGCCATCAAGGTATGTGTGCAGAACAAACTCCCGCTTTTCTGCGCTGATGTGGACTCCGTAGGCCGCGGTGCTGTTGCTGCAATGGGGTTTGATTATTATAAACACGGATTTCAGACAGGAGCCATGGCCCAGAGAATCTTAAACGGAGCAAATCCAGGTGAAACCCCTGTGGAAACTCAAAAAGAGCTTCAACTGCATATTAATCTTAAATTTGCAAAACAGATGGGGGTTAACATTGCCCAGGATATCCTGGATTCTGCTGATAAGGTTTACAAGTAAAACTTATGAGCCTGTACGCATTTATCGGGGCAATTGAACAGGGATTTGCATACGGAATCATGGTAATAGGAGTTTATCTTACTTTCAGGATTCTTGATTTTCCTGACCTGACTGTTGATGGTTCCCTTCCCCTGGGAGCATCGGTTTCAGCAGTATGTATAACACATGGGATAAATCCTTTTATCTCCATTTTGCTGGCCATGTGCGCCGGGTTTATGGCCGGGGCTGTTACAGCTATTCTTAACACCAAATTAAAAATACTGCATCTGCTGGCATCCATCCTGACAATGATAGCCCTTTATTCCATTAATATCCGTATAATGGGCGGGCCTAATGTATCTTTGCTGGGTTCAGAGACTGTTCTTGATTTTATAACCCTGCCCGGCATTCCTGTTTATATGGCTGCTCCTGTAATTTTCGGAATCTTTGCCCTGGCAGTAACAGGTATAATAATCTGGTTTCTCCATACGGAACTTGGGCTTTCAATGCTGGCAACAGGCAATAACCCCCAGATGATAACAAGCCAGGGTGTTAATACTCACAATATCATTATCCTGGGAGTGGGAATCTCCAATGCTTTGGTAGCCATGAGCGGTGCCTTGGTAGCCCAGAACCAGGGCGCTTCGGATGCAAATATGGGGGTTGGAACCATTGTGGCAGGTCTGGCTTCTGTAATTGTGGGGGAAACGGTTTTTGGAAGCAGAACAGTTTTCAGGGCCTGTATTGCTGCCCTTATGGGGTCACTTTTATACCGGGTCGCCATTGCTCTGGCCCTGGGAATGAAATGGGGCAGGTTTTCCTTTACACCAAGCGATCTTAATCTTATTACTGCCCTGCTGGTAATATTTGCCCTGACTATTCCCCAAATGAAAAATAGAATCAGATTAAAGAAAAAATCAGCTTAAAATCACAAAAAACATGATCTCATTTAAAACCTTCACCAAATATTTCAACCGGGGCAGTGTTAATCAGGTTCTTGCTTTAGAAAAAATTGAACTTGATATTATTGAAGGTGATTTTATAACTGTCATAGGTTCCAACGGAGCTGGGAAATCAACTTTGTTAAACGGCCTGGCAGGAACTTTTTTTCCTGATTCCGGCAGTCTTTTACTGGATCAGACTGAAATCACCAACTGGCCTGAATACAAACGTGCAAAATTTATAAGCAGGGTGTTCCAGGATCCTTTGCTTGGAACATGTTCGGATTTGAGTATTGAGCAGAATATGGCTCTGGCCTTAAAAAGAGGCAGAGTCAGGGGGCTGGGGCTGGGAGTAAAGTCAGATCATAGAGACATATTTAAAAAGGAACTTGCCAGGCTTAATCTTGGCCTGGAAAACCGGCTTAAAGACAGGGCAGGACTGCTTTCAGGAGGCCAGAGACAGGCATTGACAATGCTTATGGCAACCCTGGTAAGACCCCATGTACTTCTCCTGGATGAACATACAGCAGCCCTTGACCCTAAAACAGCCAACCAGATTTTGCAGTTGACCTCACATATGATAAAATCTCTCAACCTGACCACTCTTATGGTGACACATAACATGAACCAGGCAATTCAGCTTGGCAGCCGGCTTATCATGCTTCACAGGGGAAGTATAATCCTGGATGCAAAAGGAGATGAAAAGCAAAAGCTGGGTGTGGATGATCTGCTGGCAAGGTTTTATGAAGTCCAGGGAGAGGAATTTTCTTCTGACAGGATGCTGCTGAGTTGAGATTTTTTTATCCGTTTTTACTCTGTTATCTTTTCAAATGCAGGTTTGTTCATAGGGATTTTCCTTTTTTTCAAGGTTATTCTGTCTGCGTATTCCC
>JAUCGD010000442.1 GCA_030377945.1 Desulfobacterales bacterium HSG17
TCCTGGTGTTGGGGATGTGGCTGACTATAAAGGTCAGCGTCATTTCCATTTTCTTTGGTGTTTTTATAGGGTTATTCGCAGGTATAGCGCGTATTTCATCAAATCCTGCATTAAAATGGTCGTCCATTACCTATATTGAAATAGTTCGCGGTTCTCCTTTGCTGGTTCAGATATTTATCTGGTATTTTGTACTGGGTACTTTGATAAATACCATGCTTATAAAACAGGGAATAAATTTTAGCATTCCTCCACTCTGGTTTGGTGTGGCCGCTCTTGCATTTTTTACCGGAGCATATGTAGCAGAAATGGTTCGAGCAGGGATTCAATCCATACATCGTGGTCAGACAGAGGCTTCTCGATCTCTGGGAATGAATTATATTCAGTCTATGGTTCATGTAATTCTTCCCCAGGCCATGCGCAGGATACTGCCTCCTCTGGCAGGTCAGTTTATAAGTCTTATAAAAGACTCTTCTTTGCTTGGAATTATTGCCATACGTGAATTGACCAAAGCTACCAGAGAGGTTGTCACTACAAGTTTGCAGCCTTTTGAGTTATGGTTTGTCTGTGCATTATTATATCTGGTTTTAACATTTTCACTTTCCATGTGTGTACAATATTTGGAAAGGAGGACTTTAGCCTAATGATTGATGTTCAAAATATATATAAGACATTTTTAGTTCCCCATGAGGTTCAGGCTCTTGTGGATGTTTCAAATAAGGTTGAATCTGGTGAAGTTGTTGTGGTTATCGGTCCTTCAGGCTCAGGAAAAAGTACATTTATCAGATGTCTAAATCATTTGGAAATCCCTGACAGCGGTCATATTTTTATTGAAGGTGTGGATATCCTTGATTCAAAAACCGACATCAATAAAGTACGGACTGAAGTTGGCATGGTTTTTCAGTCTTTTAATCTTTTTCCCCATAAAACAGTTCTTGAGAATGTAACCCTTGCCCAGCGAGTTGTCCGTAAACGCTCCAAAGATGAATCTCTTGAAATTGCCATGAAGCTTCTTGATAAGGTTGGAATAAAAGATAAGAAAGATGTATATCCCGACCAATTGTCAGGTGGGCAGCAGCAGAGGGTTGCCATAGCCCGTGCCCTTGCAATGAATCCCAAAGTAATGCTTTTTGATGAGCCGACTTCAGCACTTGATCCTGAAATGATAGGAGAGGTACTTGATGTTATGAAAACTCTGGCCAAGGAAGGTATGACTATGGTGGTTGTGACCCATGAGATGGGTTTTGCCAAAGAAGTAGCAGACAGGGTGATTTTTATGGATCATGGTGCAATTGTAGAAGTGGGAACCCCCGAGCATTTTTTTGAAAATCCGACCCATGACCGAACTAAATTGTTTTTAAGCCAAATACTTTAAAAAATAGACTCTTTAAAATCGTAGTTAAAAAAAATCAGGAATGATTTATGTCAGAAAAAAAAGTCAGAGCACATATTCTAATCAGCGGAAAGGTGCAGGGAGTTTTTTTCAGAGCAGAAACTCAGAAAGCTGCAAAAAGACATAATGTCTCAGGATGGGTAAGAAATAAAAGTAACGGAACTGTTGAAGCTTTGATTGAAGGAAAAGAAAAGGATGTTGCTTTAATCCTTGAATGGTGCAAAACAGGTTCACCCCTGTCTAAGGTTAAAAACATAGATATTAGATGGGGGGATTATCAGGGCGAATTTTCAGATTTTACAATTAGCTATTAAACGCCGGATAATAGCATCTGGACAGATTGAGGCGGTTTTCCTTTATGTATAATGGGCAAAACCACCTCATTGTTTTTTTACTTATATGGCATCTTTCAGTTTTTTGCCTGGTCTGAACTTTACCACATTACATGCCTTAATCTTAATTTCTTCGCCTGTCTGAGGATTGCGTCCTTTCCTGGCTTTGCGGCGGACTTTTGAAAAGGTTCCAAAACCTACCAGAGTTACCTTTCCTTCTTTTTTCTTCAGTGCCTGGATAACATTGTCCATAAATGAATCTAAAGCTTTACCTGCTTCTGCTTTTTTAATACCTGCATCTTCAGCGATTTTTTCCACTAACTCAGATTTTGTCATAATACTTTACCCCCTTTTTTAATGAGTTTATTATCAACACAGCATTTTTACTGGTAAATATAGTAGCTTATTTTTAAAGTCAACATAATTCCGCATTTATCAACACTTTTTTAAAAAAAATTGTTCTTAAGCACTTTAAAATATGCGACGGCAAATTTTTTTTCTATTAAATATATGAATATCAAGCAAAGAGAGCGTCAATGAATTTTTTGGGATCAAATATTTGCAGATCATCAATGGTTTCACCAACGCCAATATATTTTAACGGAATTTCAAGGGTATTACAGATACTTATGACAACTCCTCCTTTAGCGGTTCCATCCAGTTTTGTCAGAGCAATGCCTGTAATTCCTATTGCTTCATGAAATTGTTTGGCCTGTGACAGAGCATTTTGACCTGTGGTTGCGTCCAGAACCAGGAGAATTTCATGGGGCGCATCCGGCATTGCTTTTCCCATAGCCCGTTTAATCTTTTTCAATTCTTCCATAAGATTTACTTTGGTGTGAAGTCTTCCTGCCGTATCAATTATTACATAATCTTTTCCCCTTGCAATTGCTGCTTCAATGCCGTCATAAGCAACTGCTGCCGGGTCTGCGTTTTCCCGATGCTTAACAATATCGGCTCCTGCTTTTTGACTCCACAAGGATATTTGCTCAACAGCTGCTGCTCTAAAGGTATCAGCCGCAGCAATTAATACTTTTTTTCCGTTATTTGTATATTTGGCAGCTAATTTGCCTATGGTCGTGGTTTTTCCGACTCCGTTGACACCAAGTACCATGATAACATG
>JAUCGD010000443.1 GCA_030377945.1 Desulfobacterales bacterium HSG17
TTCAATTCTTTTCTATAAATAAAGATTCCACCAAACTTGTACTCAGGCTGAATCTATTCATGATGTTTTAATATTTGTACAATTTTGTAACATTTTTTTAAAATTTATTACAAAATTGTATTGCAACATCAATCTTTTCTGTTGAGCTATTGCGTTGATTTTGTCAATAAATTCAAAGCTATATATTAAAAGAGCAAGCTTTGGCACATCAATTGCTTCATATAAAGAAAAACTTTAATTCAATAACAGGACTGACATATTGAAAAATACATCTAAAAAAACTATTACAAACCTTAGTGAAAGAAGGGAAAGCTTAACAACTTCCTTTTTGAATGGAAATAAATCAAATTTTCCACACAGGCTTACACAGGTTTTAGATGCTTATTTTCATGAATCCTATGAAACAAGTTCTGTGGGACCTGAACTTATCCTTAATAAAAAACCTTATGCTGTTATTGCCCTGGGAGGCTACGGCCGTCAGGAACAATGTATTCATTCTGATGTGGATCTTCTTTTTTTATTTGAAAATAATGTTCCAAAGCAGGCTGATGAATTGATACAGGAAGTTGTTTATCCTCTCTGGGATTTGGGCATGGAAGTAGGACATGCTACCAGGTCTATTGAAGACTGCATAAGTACTGCAAAAGAAGATATTGAAATTTTGACAGCTCTTCTTGATGCACGTTTTATATGCGGTATGTCTTTTTTATATTCAACACTTATGGATATGATAAGAAAAAGGATTGTACTTGAGGATTCAACAGGTCTTATAGACCGTCTTATAGAGCGTAATAATTCCCGGCATGAATATTTCGGGGATTCAACATATCTGCTTGAGCCAAATCTTAAAGAAGGATGCGGAGGTCTGCGGGATTATCATACCATGCTCTGGATTGGCAGGATAAAAGCAAACCTGAGCCAGCCAAGGGATCTTGAATACTTCGGATGTCTTTCCCATGAAGAATTTGAAACCCTTACCCAGGCTCTTTCATTTATCTGGAATGTAAGAAACCGTCTGCATCATATTGCAGGCCGAAAATGCGATCAATTGTATTTCAGGCATCAGGAAAAGCTTGCCCTTGCCATGAACTATGAAAAAAAAGATGGACAGCAGCCTGTTGAAAGATTTCTGGGCCAGGTTCACCGGCATATGAGTTTCCTGAAAGAACAGCAGGAAATGAGAGTTTATGAGCATGAAAATGAAATAATTAATACACGTAAAAGAAAAGCACTGAAAAAAACAAACACTGAAGGTATAGATATTAAAAACGGGACTCTTATTTTTGCTTCATCCAAAATTGTCAATGAATTCCCTGACCTTCTTATGAAAATTTTTGAAGAAAGTGCAGGACTAAAGCTTCCTCTATCAGCAGAATCCAAAAGACTAGTTAAAGATTTTTTACATCTTGGTGATAAAAATTTCAGGCAGTCCAAAAGGATTTTAAAATCCTTTGAACAAATACTGCTTACACCTGTTCCCAGGTTTAATGTATTGGAAGCAATGTTAAGTACTGGCCTGCTTTTACAATATATTCCTCAATTTGAAGAAATTATCAATAGAATTCAATATGATGAATATCATCTTTATCCTGTTGACATGCACTCTTTGCGAACTGTTCAGACCGTTAAAAAATTCGGAACAAACCTGGACCCAACAAAAAAACAATTATGTGCTGATATGTATGAAGAACTTGAGGATAAAAGACCTCTGCTCTGGTCTGCACTTTTTCACGATATTGGCAAAGGCGTACCAGGAGGAAATCATGCTGACAAAGGTGCTTTTATTGCTGAAAAGAGTCTTAAAGAAAAAGGATATGATTCCGAATTTATAGATAAAGTACTTTTTCTTGTTCAAGAGCATCTTTTCCTCATTAAAATTGCAACCCGTCGTGATATTCACGATGAAGAGATTGCAATCTTATGTGCCCAAAAAATCGGGGATTCGGAAATTTTGAAAATGCTGTACCTGCTCACAGTTGCAGATTCAGCAGCAACAGGCCCAAAAGCATGGAATGACTGGACAGCAACCCTTTTGGAAGGGCTGTTTCTAAATGTCCTTAACATCTTGGAAAACGGGGAACTGGCATCAAATGAGGCAGTTGAAATTGTTGAAAAGAAAAAACAGGAAATTTTATCAAAATCAGCAGATATAGAAGCTGCCAAGTCTCTTTTTGCAATTATGTCTCCGCGTTATCTTTTATATGCAAATGCCAGGGATATAACAGAACATATCAACCTGTATGAAAAACTCGGAAATGACAATTTTGTATGGGATATAAAAGAAACCCCTGAATCAAATACAAGAACAGTAACAATATGTGCAAAGGATTTTCCAGGTCTTTTTTCCAAAATATCAGGAGTTTTCACCTTAAACAGCATTAATATTCTTGATGCACAGGTTTATACATGGCGCAATAATACTGCTCTTGATGTTTTTGAGGTTATGCCTCCTCCTGATGAACTTCTTGAAAAGGAAAAATGGGAAAATGCAGAAAATGATCTTAAGGCAGCTTTGACCGGCAAGCTTGATCTTGAAAGCGCTTTAAAAGACAAAATGGCTCTTTACGGTTCATCAAAGCCTAAAACATGGGAAAAACCCAATGCCGTTGTTGTTAATAACGAAACATCAAGCTTTTTTACCATTATTGAGGTTTTTACCTATGATTATCCGGGGCTGTTGTTTGCTATTACAGATGCACTTTTTAAATGCCGCCTGGATATATGGGTATCAAAAATAGCCACCCAGGTAGATCAGGTTGTTGATGTTTTTTATGTAAGAGATTTTGACGGCCAGAAAGTGGATTCTGCCAAAGATGTTGCAGTAATAAAAGAGGCAATAG
>JAUCGD010000444.1 GCA_030377945.1 Desulfobacterales bacterium HSG17
ATTACTTTATCTGGAAATTATATGATCCATTTTAAAGAAGACCGGGCTTTTACCATTCATGACAAAGGCAATGTAGTAGGTATGTCAACTGTTATAACCCCTTTTCAGTTTCAAAGTACAACCATTGCATTGACAGATGGAGAGGTTTTATCCATTCCAGGTGATAAATTGCTGGAATTGATTCAAGGCAATTCTTCTCTGGGCGATAAAATTATGCACAGACTTAATGATGTTGCTGGCCAAAGAGCCTGGTATATCAACGGATTTCCTGTTGAGGGTGAATCAGAAGAGCAGGTTGAAGCCTGATATAAATAATATCGTTTATATCCCGGTATTTTTAACATTTATAAATTAAAGGAGGTGTTCATTGACTGGTTTAGAAGCAATTGCAGCCCATAATGGCTGGAACATAGCTATCGTGGGAGTATCTATTGTTTTCACCGGCCTTACAGTTTTATCCCTTACCATTGCCCAATTGCATAAAATTCTGGATTTTCTGGAAAATGGAGGAAGGAAAAAACAAAAGCAAAAAACAGATATGCCTGTTGAGCCGGTGTGTATTATTCTGCCCCAGGGCATTCAAGAATCTGCCCATCATTTTAAACTGCTGATTGATTATATGGGTCAGCCTTTTCCGCTTCCCAAACTCCTTGAGTTTGCAGAAAAATGCGGATTAAAGCACCCTCATTCATCATTGAATGAACTTATTTTATCAGGTGCTATTGAGCCTGATGACAAGGGATATTATCTCTGGAATAAAAACGTATCCTATTAACCTGTAATTATCAGCAGAAAAAAGAAAAGGAGTAGAATATAATTTATGGAAAATCTGATAGAGCTGTTATCTCAATTTGTATCCAATACCGGTTATTACATGCTTGACTACCGTTATTTGATAATGATCGGTATGGGGCTGATTTTTGTTTATCTTGGAATTGCCAAAGAATACGAGCCTTTGCTGCTTGTGCCTATCGGGTTTGGAATCCTTATGGGTAATATTCCGGTTTTTAAAGGGCTTGGCCTTGGAATCTATGAAAACAACAGTGTTCTTCACTACTTGTACATGGGGGTCACCTCAGGTGTGTATCCGCCCCTTATCTTCCTTGGAATTGGGGCCATGACCGACTTTTCAACAATGCTGGCCAGGCCCCTTCTCATGCTTTTGGGAGCTGCTGCACAAATGGGTATTTTTTTAACATTTTTAGGCGCTCTTGCCCTGGGTTTTGCACCTAATGAAGCTGCTTCCATCGGGATTATCGGGGGAGCAGACGGCCCAACTGCCATCTTTCTTACAGCACAGCTTGCACCTAAACTTATCGGCCCGATTGCTGTTGCAGCATATTCATATATGGCACTGGTTCCTGTTATTCAGCCTCCTATTATGAGACTTTTGACTACCCGCAAAGAACGTCTTATCAGGATGGAAGAACCCCGTGAAGTTGCTAAAAAAGAAAAAATAATTTTCCCAATTGTCGGTTTTCTGCTTTGCTGCCTTCTGGCACCTGCTGCCCTGCCTCTTCTTGGAATGCTTTTTTTCGGAAACTTGTTAAAAGAATGCGGAGTTACAGAACGCCTGGCTGTTGCAGCCCGTAATTCAGTTATTGACACTGTCACCATACTTCTTGGAGTTACAGTTGGAGCAAGCACCCAGGCAGATGTTTTTCTTACAGGTCAGTCTGTGGGAATCTTTGTTCTTGGCGCTGTATCCTTTGGTGTTGCCACTGCTTCAGGGCTTATTTTTGCCAAAATTATGAATTTGTTTCTCACTGAAAAAATCAATCCGCTTCTTGGTGCAGCAGGTGTGTCTGCTGTTCCTGATTCTGCACGAGTGGTTCAGCATGTGGGGCAGGAAGAAGATCCCACAAATTTTCTTCTCATGCACGCAATGGCTCCCAATGTATCAGGTGTTATCGGTTCAGCCATTGGGGCAGGTATCCTCTGGAGTTTTATGATGAAATAACAATGTGTAGGGGCAGGCCCCTGTGCCTGCCCTTTTCAGGTAAACAAATATGCGTTTCAGCATCCTCAAAAAATTTCTTTTTGCCTTTCTTATTCTTTCCCTTTCTCCTCTTTTTGTTCTCAGTTATTATGCCCGTGAGACCTTAATCCAGGTAGGGCATGAAACTGTTGAAAGTACAAAAAAAACTCTTTTAGAAAATTCAGCATCTTTGCTTGAAGCCCGTGCCCGCGGCATTGCCCGTCAGATAGAATTATTCCTTCAATTATGCCAGGATGATCTAAATGCTTTGACCCTTATTGACTTTAATCCTGAGCTTTACCTGCGTTTCAGCAACGGCCATAAAAGGCAGATATGGATTCGCCAGGGCACACCCGGACATATAACAGAAGCCAGGATAACGATCCCCCTGTACCGTGAGATTACCTATGCAGATACAGACGGTGTTGAAAAAATACGCATCCTTGAAAATAAAATCTTTCCTGGGGGACGCCATGTCTCCCTTCCTTTCTGGGGCAGCTTTGGAAGAGAGGATTATTTTAACAACGCAAAAACACTTCCCAGAAAAGAAACCTATGTTTCGCATTTAATGGGGGTGCATGTACGAAAAGAAGAACAGCTTAACGGGGCCCAAGATGTTGAAAATGCTGTTGGCGGGGTTCCCTATAAAGGTATAATCCGTTTTGCAGCCCCGGTTTTTAAAGACGGCGCTTTTGCAGGAGTTGTCTCCCTTGCCCTGGATCACCGGCATCTTATGGAATATACCCAGCATGTACTTCCGGTTGGAGACAGGGAAGTTGTTTTTCCCAGTTACAGCAGCGGGAACTATGCTTTTCTTTTTGATGATCAAGGATGGAGTATTACCCATCCC
>JAUCGD010000445.1 GCA_030377945.1 Desulfobacterales bacterium HSG17
GTTCAAAGAAGAGATCGTTACAAAAGATATTAAATATGAAGAGTATATCAATATCAATGTGGAAAAATTTGAAAAGCCTGTTACAATTGACAAGATAAAAAATGGTGATATTTTTGGTTGGTCTGCGCTGGTACAACCTGCACGTATGACTGCCACTGCAAGATGTGAAAAAGAGTGTGATATTGTTGTAATTCCTGGGTCTGAACTAAAAAAGATATTCAGCAGAGATCCAGAACTTGGGTATCTATTAAGTGCAAGGATTAGCAATATTATTGCACACAGGCTGGACCACAGGACTGAAAAACTTGTGGATGCATGGTGCTCCCTTTTTGGAACAGAAAAAATCAGCGCTGTTTGACCATTGCCTCTGTCAGGTGTCAAAAAAAATAATAAAATTAAGACTTTCTCTTGCAAAAATCAGAAAATATATTATAAATAGCCATAAGACGGCTATAATAAAGCTAAGAAAGCAGCCTTTAAATAGTGCCGACTTTTACTTTAAACGATTATGCAAAAGTTTTGTTGATCTGCGTGTAAAAAAAAGGAGAATAAATGCACAAATTATTAAATGACAGCCCAGGCGAAAAAATTATGCTCCTGGGAAATGAAGCCATTGCAAGAGGTGCCATTGAAGCAGGAGTGGCATTTGCCACTACATATCCCGGAACACCATCCTCTGAAATATCATTAAATCTTTTCCAGATGTCCCAGGAATCAGATTTATACTTTGAATACAGCACCAACGAAAAAGTAGCTCTTGAAGTTGCCGCAGCAGCAGCAAATTCAGGACTTCGTACTTTCTGCATGATGAAGCATGTTGGATTGAATGTTGCCGCAGATCCTCTTATGACTCTTGCCTATGTGGGTGTTACTGGCGGAATGGTTATTTTGACAGCTGATGATCCTTCTATGTTTTCAAGTCAGAACGAACAGGATAACAGGTATTATGCCAAATTCGGCAATTTCCCAATGCTTGAACCCTCTTCAGTGCCTGAAGCCAAAGAGATGATTAAATATGCATTTGAACTTTCAGAAGAACTTTCTCAACCGGTTTTGCTGAGAACCACCACCAGAATTAATCATTCCAATGCCTTTGTAACTTTTGGTGATATAAAACCAAGGCAGACCAAAGGAGAATTTATCCAGGAACCTTTCAGATGTGTTACAGTCCCGGCTGTATCAAGACAGCTCCATGCCAAAGTTCTTGGAAAAATGGATAAAGCAAAGACCATTGGTGAAAGCTCAAAATTAAACAGTATTGAGGGATCAGGAAAATTTGGTATTATTACAAATGGTGTAAGTTTTCATTATGCACAAGATGCAGTTAAAGACCTTGATATTGAAGATAATACAAAAATTCTGCGTGTTGGGTTTTCCAATCCAATGCCTGAAAAGCTTATAAAAGATTTTCTAAAAGATTGTGAAAAAGTTCTTGTCATTGAAGAAGGCGAACCTTTTATGGAAGAAGCTGTTAAAGCTTTTGCCCAGGAAGAAGGCATAATAATCCCCATAAAAGGTAAATCACAAGAACTATTCTCCCGTCTTTATGAATATGATCCAGCCATGGTAAGGGAAAAAGCAGCCCTATTTTTTGGTGTTGATTATACTCCATCTCAAAATCTTGATAACGAGGATGTCCCTGAGATTCCCATGCGCCCACCAAACCTTTGCTCAGGATGTTCTCACAGAGCAACCTTTTATGAGGTCAAACAGGCTGGTAAGGATATGGATATTATATGCCCGACTGATATCGGCTGCTACACCCTTGGTTTTCTGCCTCCTTTAAACATGGGCGATTTTGTAATCTGCATGGGATCTTCGGTCAGTACATCCTGTGGGTTTGGTCAGGCTACAGACCAGAAAGTGGTATCTTTTATCGGAGATTCCACATTTTTCCATTCAGGCATAACTGGACTTGTAAATGCTGTATTTAACAACCATAATTTTACCCTTGTAATTCTGGAAAATGATATCACTGCCATGACAGGACATCAGCCCCATCCAGGTGTGGATATGCAAAGGTTTGGGCTTGACGGGTTTGGCAGGGTGAATATTGAACAGCTTGTAAAAACCCTTGGAGTGAAACATGTTTCCATAGTTAAGCCTTTTAAGGTGAAAAAGAGTATTGCAATAATAAAAGAAGCTCTGGAATATAAAGGTGTTTCTGTAATTATTTCTCAAGAGCCATGTGCATTATATGCAAAAAGCATGAAACTTCTTAAACCAAGAGCTTTCAAGGTTTCAGATAAATGTGTTGACCACAGAGATTGTATCAATACCATTGCCTGCCCATCCTTTTTTATAGAAGATGGTAAAGTTAAAATTGATGCTGATACATGTGTAGGTTGTGCTGTGTGTGCCCAGATATGCCCTGAAAATGCAATCACACCATTAAAAAAAGGATAATATAAAAATGGAAACAACAAGATTAATCATAGTAGCTGTTGGGGGTCAGGGAAATCTTCTGGCATCCAAGGTTCTTGGAGAAGCCGCACTGATTTCCGATGTACCTGTCAGGATGAGTGAAATACATGGAATGGCCCAGCGTGGCGGCGTTGTTGAGTCTGCAATAGTTTTTGGAGATGCAACAAGTTCAATTATTTCAGACAATGAAGCTGATATCCTTCTTGGATTTGAGCCTTCTGAAACATTAAGAGCTTTAAACAGGTGCTCCAAAAATACAAAAGTTATAACCAATACTGCAACCATGCCTCCTTTTACAGTATCAATCGGCAAGGGTGTCTATCCTGATGTTGATAATATTAAAAAACTTATCAGCAACAAATGTGCAAGCCTTGTTGCCATAGATGCAATGAAACT
>JAUCGD010000048.1 GCA_030377945.1 Desulfobacterales bacterium HSG17
ATATGGATAATATAAGACGGTTACAAATGAGGCACTTACCAAAAGCCCTATGAGAGCAGAATCAAAGCCATAAGAAAGAGTGCATAAAAATTGATCATTATACCCCCTGCCCAACTTCCTAACCCGCCTTGTAGTCATAAAACAAGAACAAATCATTGCTATAAATACCAACAAACCACTCCAACCCAATTCTGCGCCGCATTGAATAAAAATATTATGAACTAATAAAGTTCCATCATATTCAAAAGTAAAATGCTTAGGATAATAAGTTTCCCAAGCCTCAAACCCAACACCTATTATTGGGAAGTCACGAAGAGTGCTAGCTCCATGTTTCCATCGTTCTAAACGTTCAAGAGAAGTATTATCACTTCCAGTATTTTCAAAGCGCACCATGAATTCTTTTGGAATGGAATTTATTACAATGAATAATGTCAAAGCAAGGACAAAACCTCCAATAATAAATATTTTAGGTTTACGCATTATCGACCATGAAGAAGCTGCTACAAGCCCAATAAGGGCACCACGAGATGATGAAGCAATAGCCGTACCTATACCAGAAACAGGCATAAAAAATAAAATAGCCAGCATTGTTTTTGATACATATTTATATACGCCGATAATAAAAGCAATGGCTATCGGGATATAAATACACATTTGAATTCCAACTTCTCCTGAATTATGGAACCAGCCGGGTGCACCTGTAACACCCCAATTAGTAAAGGAAAATCCACGACTAGCCCAGGAAAGGAAACCATGTTGTGACATTTTAAAAGAAAACACTAAATAACAAGTGATAAAAACAAAAAATCGCCGCTCATTAGAAACAATTCTGATAAAAAAAGGGTGTATTCGGCTTATGCGCAGCCTTGCTCCATTCCCATGGTCTTTGTTGTGCAATATTGAAGATCCGTATGGTAGGGATAAGTCAGAGTTTAGAAAATCTTTTAAATTAATTGATATTTTTTTACAATTATTGATTAAGGATTACAGATGAATCCAATCGTGTTAGTGACAGATGGTGAAAATAGATCTTCTCTTGCCGTGACTCGTTCTCTCGGGTGTATGGGGTGTAGAGTCATTGTAACGGGTAATAATTGCCATAATATTTCTTCACAGTCAAAATATTGTTCTGCTAAATATTGCATAACCTCGGCAAGTACTCATGACAGGAAATGTATAAATGAAATGGTTGATGTCATTAAGATTGAGGAAGTTGATTTTATTTTTCCAATGACCGAAACAACTATTTATTCTTTAATTAAATTCCAAAAAAAAATTCCAACAAATGTTACATGGTCAGCAATACATTCTGATCAGATTTCGCAAATTTTTGATAAATACAATTTATTTAAACTTGCATCAAAGCTATATATTGATATACCTAAAACAATATTTATTGGTCATCCTGATGAATTGCCGGATAAAATAGTTAAAATTAAGGAGTATCCTGTTGTTGTCAAGCCTGGTATGTCAAAAATTGCAAGTGATACTGGATATCTTGCAACAGGTGTAAAATATGCTCGTTCCAAAAATGAGCTCGAAGCATTGTATAAAAATGAAAAAGGATTGGCTTACCCTTCATTAATTCAGGAAAAAATTACTGGTGAAGGAACAGGACTTTTTACATTATTTGATTGTGATCACCCTTTAGCTCTTTTTTCTCATAAGCGTATTCGAGAAAAACCCCCATCTGGAGGTGTGAGCGTAGTATGTGAAAGCATACCACTCGATCAAGGAATGGTTGATGCCACGCAAAAATTATTGTCCGCAGTAGATTGGCATGGTGTGGCTATGGTGGAGTTTAAGAGAGATGATAATGATGGAAAGGTTAAGCTTATTGAGATTAATGGAAGATTTTGGGGATCGTTGCAGCTTGCGATTTCAGCAGGGGTTGATTTCCCCCAATTATTGTTACGGTACTTGCAAGGGGATAATGAATTTTATAGTGATTTTAAGTATAGAGAAGGAATTCAGCTTAAATGGTTATTAGGTACATTGGATCACATGCTTATTAGGTTGAAGAATAACGATGAAGATTTACATTTGCCTCCTGGTACTCCTTCGAAATGGCGTTCAGTAATTGATTTTTTGGGGATTGCTGGAAAGGCAACTGTATATGATGTTTTTAATTTAAAGGATATGCGACCATTCTTTCAGGAATTAAAAGAATACAGCAAACATATTACAGGCCGATGATTAATATACTTCATGTCATTGATACGACAGGTCCCGGAGGGGCTGAGACAGTATTCTTGAATCTGGTGTCAAAGCTTGATCGTTCGCGATTTTGTTCCTATGTAGTTATATCAGGTAAGGGATGGGTTTATGACCAGCTAACAAAAGATTCTATTGAACTGCTAATTTGTTCTTCTAAGGGTTCATTTAATTTTAAATATCTGTTGCAGCTTATAAAAATAATAAGACGTTTGAATATCGACGTGATTCATTCGCATTTGTTAGGTTCAAATGTTTATTCTTGTGTCGCTGGCTTTTTGTGTAACGTTCCTGTGGTAACTACGTTTCATGGTTTTGTCGATAGCCAGAATGTCGACAAATGGATTAAGGCCAGATTTTTCTTAATTAATAATTTTGCTTCTAGAATTGTTTTTGTCTCGCATCATTTAAAAAAATATTTTGTCAGCAATAGAGGTGCTGATGTTAAGAAAAGTGTAGTTATATATAATGGTATAAATTTAAATTATTTTAAACCGCAAGTTGATAATTCGATACGGCAGGAAATTGGCTTGTCAACTGATGATTTTGTGATAGGTTCAATAGGAAACATTAGAGAAGCTAAAGGTTATGAAGATTTGTTAAGGTGTGCGGCGGTTTTAAAAGATGCTGGTTTTAGATGTAAATTTTTGATTGCTGGCCAAGGTGCTGGCCCTATATTTGATCAATTGTTAAAATTAAGAAAATCTTTACAACTTTGCGATATTGTCGAGTTTCTTGGATTTAGAGATGATACTGTAGCCTTGCTGAATGCTTTTGATATATTTTTATTACCTTCTATCTCGGAAGGTTTTTCCATTGCAACTATAGAGGCAATGGCTTGTGGTGTAACGACAATTGTGACTAAAAGTGGAGGACCTGAAGAGATAGTTGTTGATGGGGAAAATGGAATAATGGTACCACCTAATGATTTTAAGAAGATGGCTCAGGAATTAATGGGACTAATTGACAACAAGAAAAAAAGGTATGATTTGGGGCGTTATGCCCTAGAGAGTGTTCGATTTCGTTTTACAGATAAAGCGATGGTGGCCTCTTATGAGGTGTTATATAAACACCTAGAAAAAAATAATACGTAGGAGTTTGTCATGAATAGAACTTTTTACTCTTTTTTGAAAAACATATACTTCAATTTTTTAAAAAGAAAATCTGATTACTATATGCAGTCTTTGGTGGATAACGGTCTGAAAATTGGTGCCAATGTGGGCATTATGGATGGTTGCTTTTTGGATCCATCTCATTGTTATTTGATTTCAATTGGAGATAATTGTACTTTGGCACCAAATGTACGTTTAATTGCTCACGATGCCAGCATGAAAAGGTTGACGGGATATGCTAGGGTTGGATTAATAGAAATAGGTGATAATTGTTTTATTGGTGATTCAGTCATTGTTTTGCCTGGAGTTATTATTGGGGAAAACAGTATAATTGGTACAGGAGCAGTGGTTACGCATGATATTCCTGCAGGAAGCGTTGCCGTTGGCAATCCCTGCAAGCGTATTGCTAGTACTGAAAAATATTTTGTTAAACACAAAAATGGGATAAAAAAATATAAAGCCCCTTTTTCTGAAAAACACCAGACTTTACTCTCTGATGAGAACAAGGCTGAAATAGTTTTGTTCTTGAAAAATAAAAAAGGATACATAAGATAAGTTTGCTATCTCTCTTGTAGTTATGGGGCGGGATTATCATATGGCTGGAATGCGCATAAAATCAATAGTCGCAACCCTATGTTGTCGGTTCGGTTTGCTTGACTTTGTGGGTTGGTTTAGGCTTCGTGAAAAGGCTGTCGTGTTGATGTATCATCGGGTTATTGACGGCAATACAGCTTCGTCGGTTCCTGTTCAACCAGGAATGTATGTAACATCCGCCACCTTTCGTAAGCATTTAAGGTTTTTAAAGAAAAAATTTAATGTTATTTCGTTAGCAGAATTAGTACGGCGCATGAAGGAAAAGAAGAGCATTGATTCTTGCTGTGTCATTACCTTTGATGACGGCTGGTATGATAATTATCATACAGCTTTTCCTCTTTTACAGGAATTTCAGCTTCCAGCAACTATTTTTTTAACAACGGGTTTTGTTGGAACACAGCGCTGGTTTTGGCCTGAAAAAGTGTCCTGCTGTTTACAGCAAATTCAGAACGAGGGGTTTCCTGTTAGATCATTACCAAAAGAATTGCGTGGTTGCGTTTCACAATTGGGCTTTCCTGGAGAGTGCTCCCTTGATGTGGCAATAGATACTGTAATTGAATATCTTAAATCAATTTCCCCTGATCGGCGTAAGGGTTTGTTAGATGTTGTTGAAACTATTATTGCAGGTAAACAACATGAACAGTTGTTGTTGAGTTGGGAGCATGTTGCAGCCATGGCTAAAAGTGGTTTAGTTACTTTTGGCTCGCATACCGTCAATCACAGCCTCTTGGATGAGTTGGGGACTATTCAAATTGAGCGTGAAATCGTAGATTCATGTAAGGTAATTGAGGTTAGAACTGATAGACCTTGCTCTTCGTTTGCCTATCCCAATGGTAATTTTTCGGATACTGTTAAACAAATGTTGAACAAATATGGTATTCAGGTGGCTGTGACAACAGAGCGAGGATATGTAGAGGCGGGAACACAGTTGCTTGTAATGCCAAGAGTTGGGGTACATGATGATGTCAGCAGCACTGAATCTTTATTCTTTTGGCGATTAGTTGTGAAATAATGTTCCGTTATGACGAGGTATCTTTGTATGTATGAGGAATTTAAGGAAGTTTATACCATCGGTCAACCGTTAATTTCAGTTATTATCCCTGCTTTTAATGAAGCTATGTATCTTGAAAAATTATTTCAAGGCCTTGCTGAGCAGAGCTATCCTCGTAGCTGTTTTGAAATTATTATTGCGGATAATGGTTCCACAGATAAAACTCAACAAATTGCTTCCGAGTATGCAGATCGTTTAATAACGGTTCCTGCAGGAAAAACAGTTGCTGCTGTGCGTAATGCTGGGGCTGAGTTGGCTAAAGGTCAATTGTTTGCTTTTTTGGATGCGGATTGTGTGCCGGATAAAGAATGGTTGGAGATGGGAGCAAGGGCGTTCACTGGTGGGGCAAAGGTTTTCGGAAATAAAATTGGTATTCCTGAAGATGCTGGTTGGATTGAGCGTGCTTGGTTTACCCGCCATGTGCCTATGATCAGAAATGTTGCATATATCAACAGTGCAAATTTTTTTGTTGCAAAAAAGCTCTACATGTTAGTTGGGGGGTTTGATGAGAATTTAATTTCTGGTGAAGATTATGATATTTGCCAGAGAATTAAAAAGGTAGGTTATGCTGTTGAGTCTCATCCAGAGATTGCTGTTGTTCATTTAAAAAATCCAACAACAATTAGTGCTTTTGTGAAAAGAGAATGTTGGCATGGTATTGGGAGTTTGCAATCGTTCAATCTTACTACTGTTGACAAGCCACTTCTGTTTACCCTTATCTTTTTGTGCGCGACCTTAGGGCAATTTGTAGGAATTATTTTACGAGATATATTTTTAATTGCGGGAAGCAGTATTTTAATTTTTTTTTTACTTTTATTGTCTGCTGCTTATAATGTTAAGAGGTCAAAAAATTTTAATTATTACTTGCATATTGTATTGCTGTATTATTTTTATTTTTTTGGTAGGACAGGATCAATTGTAAAATTTGTTATTAATCGTTTCGATTTTGATTATGT
The DNA here is from genome assembly GCA_030377945.1 of Desulfobacterales bacterium HSG17. The sequence continues at coordinate 5,928 of JAUCGD010000048.1, forward strand.
AATTAATATACTTTATTACCGGTGTGCTGCAATAGTGGGCAGTGTTAATAAATTTATGGGGCTCAATCCATCAAATTTACGGATTTTGTGTTACCATAGTATTGCTGATTTAAAAGAAGGGCAATTGTATCCTGCTTCCAATGTTTTGCTGAGTGAATTTAAAAAGCAGATGCGATTTTTGCAAGATAGCGGATTTAACTCTGTTTCCTTTGAGCAGCTGGATTCTTATCTTAGGGGAGAGACTAAACTTCCATCAAAATCTTTTTTAGTGACTTTTGATGATGGATTTAAAAATGTTAAAGAGAATGCTCTCCCTATTTTAATTTCTCATGGTTTTAACGCTATAGTTTTTATTACAACTGATTGGCTTGGGTGTCAAAACAAATTCAATTTTGTTGAATGGCATAGGTTTATGAAAGATCATGGCGGGCAGGCTTGTGTTCAAAATATTGATTCAGATTTTTTACCGTTTACTCCATCTGAAGTACAACAACTTGCGAATATTGACAATGTTATGGTCGCTTCCCATGGTTGCAGCCATCAGCCATATATGAAAATGTCACCAATTGCACAGATGAAGCAGTTTAGCAGGTCTCGTGAACTGCTTGAGGAACTTTCCGGCCATAGTGTCAGTCATTTCGCTTATCCAAATGGTGCTTACAATCAGGATAGTTTTGCGATTGCTGTTAAGAAATATCCTTTTGTGTATGGTGTCTCGAAAGGAATAGTTAAGCGAGGTGCTGCACATGCTGGATGCCCTATCAACAGACATTCGATAAATATGCATCATTCTTTGGATGATTTTAGTGTACAAATGTGGGGTGGTTACGATCCTTTTCGTTATCTAATTGAATTGTTTTCAATTTTTTTAAAATAATTAAAAAGGGTAAACCTCCGGCTTTGCCGGAGAGACTCCCAGAGTTTGACAATTCCGGGAATATGCGAAAGTCTCCAATAATGTGAACCGCTCAAAGATCACATAATAGGAGACTTTCGATGAATAACTATAGTAAATTAAAGCATACGACATGGGAATGCAAGTATCATTTGGTCTGGATTCCAAAATACCGGAAAAAGGTAATCTATGGTCAGTTGAGAAAATATCTTGGTGAAATTTTGAAGGAATTGGCATTACAAAGAGAATCGAAAATACTAGAAGGACATCTTATGGGCGACCATGTCCATGTCCTGATATCGATTCCACCAAAATATTCCGTGTCTCAGGTTGTAGGATATATTAAAGGGAAAAGTGCTATCCATATAGCAAGGACCTATGCTGGGAAACGGCACAATTTTGTAGGTCAGAGTTTTTGGGCCAGAGGATATTTTGTTTCAACTGTTGGTCGGAATGAAGAAATTGTAAAGAAATATATAAAAAAGCAAGAAGAAGCTGATCGAAAAATTGATCAGTTGGAATTATTTTGACCACCTTTAGGTGGTTCATGGTTTTTTGACCGCTTTGAGCGGTTCACAATCAAGCCTCCGGGTTTACCGGAGGTCATTGACTGTAAGCTAAAGTGCTATAATAAAAATTATTTGCACAACTCACTGAAAACATATACAATAAAAGGAAATTATTTTTTTATGAGTGAAATCAATATTACCAAAGAAAATAGGCATGGTTATACAAAATGCTCATTTGTATGTCCTGAATGTAAAACAGTATTAGAGCTCCTTGATGCAGGATACCATTGTATCAAATGTAAAATTAATTATCCCGTGCTTGACAACATACCAATTTTTTCTGAGATAGGAAATTATTATGGAGAAGTAAAACATTCTCAAATGACAGCAATACTTGAGAATGCAAAAACATTAGGATATCAGCAGGCATTGAAATCCCATATTAACAATTCTTTTGTATACAAATATGCGATAGATGAATCAAGAGCAAAATGGATAGAAATAATTCCTCATGATAAGAATACTCGGTTTTTGGATGTTGGATGTGGATGGGGAACAAACACCATTCCTATTTCATATCAAGTAAAAGAAATTGTTGCTTTAGATGCCACTTATGAAAGAGTTAAATTTGTAGATATACGATCTGAGCAAGAAAATCTTCATAATGTTGTTCCGGTATTGGGGTCGGCCATTAAACTTCCTTTCCCAAATGAAAGCTTTGATGTGGTTGCGTTTAATGGGGTGTTGGAATGGTTAGGAATGATTAATTTTGAGATTGATCCTATGACAATTCAGACACAAGCTATAAGAGAGGCTTATCGTGTATTAAAAACTGATGGGAAAATATATATTGGGATAGAAAATCGATATAGTTTAAGATATTTTTTAGGAGACCATGATGACCATAGTTTTATGAGGTTTACTAGTCTAATGCCTCGAAGATTAGCTGATTTCTATTGCCAAATTAGAACAGGAAAAAAATACTATACATACACCCATTCACTTTCAGACTATAAAAAAATATTATATACATCGGGTTTTGATAATATTTTAACATATTTACCTTGGCCCGATTATAGAAATCCTACTACAATTATACCTCTCGAATGTGAAAAAATTATTGAGCTGATTAATTCTCGATTAAAAGAAAGGGATTCAATCTCTTTCAGACAATATTTATATTTAAACTTGTTAAAGTTATTAACAAAGATCGAAAAAAAAGGCAGTTTAATTCATTCATTCTGTTTTGTTGGGGAAAAGAAAAATTTGTGATTGTTTTATTATAAATTTTGAAAGAAAATTGGGCTATAAATTGGGTTGGAATAAAAATTGTGGAATTGAAAGCAATAATTGAAAAACCTGAAAAACAAATATAATTTGTCGTATTGGAAGCTTGTCGTCTATTCAAATGGGTTACACTAAAAATAGTATAGTGTGAAGAATAGAAGACAAAATATGGTAAGATTATTTTTATAAAAATTGGGATTTAAACACAAAAGCATATGCAAAACTGGGTAAATTAGCTATTGATTTATGTTTTTTTTATGGGAGGCGATAGATGTCTAATCGACAGGTTAAAAGTGTTTCTATTGGTGACGGCTATCATTATGAGTATGGTAACTTTGGGAAAAAAAAATGGGAAGATATAATCAGGCTTTTTGCGGATGCGAATGTCTACCAGACCTGGTCTTATGGACAGGTTCGTTGGGGGATTGGGAACCTACAACACTTGCTACTTTATTTAGATGAACAACTGGTTGCTGCCGTTCAGATAAGAATTGTAAGGATACCTATCGTCGGTGGGGGAATTGCATATATTTCAAGTGGTCCCATGACAAATCGTTTTGATTGTGATCCAGAGTCTGAAGTTTTAAAATGGATGTTACGCGCTTTGTATCTGGAGTTTGTAATAAAAAAAAAATTATATTTACGCATTGTTCCATTTATAGTTGATAATAACAAAATTGAGATTCCCCGTATTTTTTTAGACGAAAAGTTTAAAAAGGATCATAGTGCTTCAAAGTATCGTACATTTTTAAATGATCTGTCTCCTTCTCTTGATGAATTAATGATGGGGTTGAAGAAAAAGTGGCGTTACGATTTGCGACGTGCTAAACAAGAAAATCTTGTTGTTACGGGAGGAACTGGGCTTGAATTTTATCAAGCGTTTAAGGAACTTTATTTGGAGATGCATGATAGGAAACAATTTGTCGAATCTGTGGATATTAATGATTTTGAAAAAATTCATAAAGATTTATCTGAGGATTTAAAATTTCAGATTTTAATTGTCTCTTTTGAGAACAAACCAGTTTCTGCATCGGTTTGGTCGGGAATTGGTAATACGGGGATTGAAATCCTTTCAGCTACTGGCGGGCTTGGGTTAAAATTGCGAAGTTCTTTTTTTCTTAAATGGTCAATGCTGGAAAGTATGAAGTTGCATGGTTGTTTGTATATAGATCAAGGAGGGGTTGATCCTATTAAGAACCCTGGTGGTTATCACTATAAAAAAGGTTTGGGAGGTGTTGATATACAACATCTCGGTACGTTTTGGGCGTGTGAAAATTTCATGAGTAATGTTTTCGTATATTTGGCAGAATTTTTAAAAAGAAATTATATAAAAATTAAAAAAAATGGTATACTTGGGAAAAACAGGTAATGTAAAATGGTAAATTTGCAAACTTTTAAAATCTTGATTGTGGCAGAAGGGGCTGCTTGGGCTGGTATTGAAAATCATCTAGTAGATCTGATACCCCATATTATTGGGAATAAATCAATTGTCTGTGATGTTCTTCTCTTTGCTGATGGTGCATTGGCAGATTCACTTCGTTCGAAAGGTATAAGAGTTGTAATTGTAAAGAAAGGTAATTTCTTTGTTACGTTAGTTCATTTGATTAATCATATAACAAAAAATCGTTATAATATCATTCATACGCACAGCAATGTTGCATTGTATATAGGGTTATGTTTGCCATTTTTTATTCGTAGAATTTATTGGATTAACACTCAACACAGTAAACCGGAACCTCTTGTTGGGAGAAACAAATTTAAAGGTCGTATCGCGGAACAGGCGATCTGTTTTTTTATGAAATATTTTCCATCCGCAAGGGTTATAGCTGTTTCAAAAGATCTTGCTGAATGGCTCATTAGACATAAGCAAATTTCTCATGAAAAGATTCGGGTGATTAGGAATGGAATATCATTGCCTAAAATTGATAATGTTGCTAAACAAAGATGTTTTGAGAAGTTTGGTTACGGTGTGGAAACTTTCAGTATGTGTGTTGTCGGTAGATTAGTGCCTGTAAAGGGTCATAAATATTTGATTGAGGCTTTGCAAATTTTATCTGAAAATATTTTTTTTACAAAGAAATGTCAGTTACTGGTAATCGGTGATGGGCCTTTGTTGCAAGAATTGAAAGAGCAATGTATCGAGGCAGATATTGTCAATCAAGTTTCGGTTATAGGGTTCAGGGATGACGCTCGTTTAATTATGGCTGTTTCCGATGTAATAATTATTCCTTCAATACATGAGGGAATACCATACACCTTGCTTGAGGCGATGGCACTGATGCGCCCAATAATCGCTTCAGATGTTGGTGGATTACAAGAGATTTTAACACACGGTCATGATGCACATCTCGTTCCTCCGAGTGACTCTATTGCCTTGGCAAAGGCTATTCAGTTTGTGGCAGAAGATAAATGGTACGCAAAACGTTTGGCTACGGAGGCTTTTTATACTGTTAAGGAGAAGTATTCAGCCAAGAAAATGGCCTCAGAAACAGTTAATGCCTATCTTACTATGTGGAACTCTAGTGAAAAATTTTAAGCGTAAAAGGGTAATTCTATAAAAATAGTACAAATTTTAAAAGACATATCCGATTTTGAGTGTTTCTATTGAGATGAGACCAAGATATGATCTTTCTTTGAAATTGTAGATACAAAATCATGCTGCATTTTTGTATGATTTCACTATATATGATGTGGTCAGTTTAATGAGAGCTTTGCAAGATAAGACCACACCTCAAATTATAGCATTTTGAACAAAATTTTTAAAAATCAGGACTCAAAAGAGTCCAGTACAACTAAAATTTAAGCTTTTTAAAGAGGAAATCAGCTGATAACCAGCCCGATTTTACCTCCAAATGGGGCTTTTTGCCCGGATTGTGATGTCCGGGCGCACCTATCCAACTACACCGGGAGAACTTCAGAGATTTTGACCCCTTTTTTCAAATTGAAAGCAAATTGCCGAAACATAATATCAATGGTATTTTTCATAATCTGCGGAAACCGAGCTTTGTATCCTTTATCATGTAAGTGGCTTATGCCGAAATACTGTTCCATTATGTACCGATATTTTGCAATAGCTTTATTCCTTGTAATCTCGATCTCTGTGAGTTTGGCATTAACGTTGTCCTTACGCATGATACCATCTCGAATATTATTTAAAGCAAGAAATTCACGATTAAGAGCTCCAGCATAACTTTTATCAACATAAACAGTTTGAATCTTGAGAGCTTTGCGAGATTGACCTACACCCCGGATTATAACATTTTGAACAAAAATTTTAAAAATCAGGACTCAAGAGAGTCCATTACAACAAAATTCAAACCTTTTTAAGAGATATCCGGCTGATAACCAGCCCTATTTTACCTCCAAATGAGGCTTTTTGCCCGGATTTTGGTATCAGGGCACATCTATCCAACTACACCGGGAGAACTTCAAGGATTTTAGCCCCTTTTCTTAAATTAAAAGCAAATTGCCGGAACATGATATCAATGGTATTTTTCATTATCTGTGGAAACCGTGCTTTGTATCCTTTATCATGCAGGTGGCTTATACCGAAGTACTGCTCAACTATGTATCGATATTTAGAAATGGCTTTATTCCTTGTAATCTCAAAATCAGTAAGTTTGGCATTAACATTGTCTTTACGCATGATACCATCTTTAATATTGTTTAAAGCAAGAAACTCACGATTAGGAGCCCCAGCATATCCTTTATCAGCATAGGCAGTTTGAATTTTATCAGCATGCATACTGTAAATCACAGCATAGGGCAGATATTTAGAATCATGATGCGAACCAGGACTCAAAGTACTAGCAAGAATAAATCCATTGTCAGTATCAACCGCAGCATGCTCTTTAAGGCCGTAATGGTATTTGTCATTCTTAAAAGTCCAGTCAGAATCAATATCTCTGGTAAATTTTTTAGTGTTGCCATTTTTGTCCAACTTGCCTTCTGGCGTATTATATTTTTCTTTAAGTTCCTCTATCTTTTTTTTAGAGACAGGCCTGCTTGCAGACTTAACAAGCCTGGCATCAACAGCAACACCTTTATTAATAGTAATACCATCTCGATGGAATTGTTTAAGGAGGGCACTGTTAATTTGAACCATGGCATCTTTGGAGATACGCTTTCTAAAGCGTGAAAAAGTACTATGGTCAGGAGAAGGAGAATCAAAAGGCATATCAAGAAAGAATTTAAAAGAGATGCGGTCGTAGATTTGGCTTTCAAGTTCAGGATCCGATTTAATCTGAAACCATTTTGCAACATCATACATTTGAACAAAAACAAGGGAGAATATGCTCTTTCCCCTTTATTGGATTTGCCAGGTTTATAAAATTTTATGAGAAGTTCATCAATCGGTTCCCAGTCAATGGTATTGTTAACTGTTTTTAAGAATTTAAGGGATCTGTTTTTATCAGCATATTTTTGAATAGCAATGTCAGCAAAGGAAAAGTATTTATCGATTTTTTTGTAAGCCATGATGCCTCCTGTAAGTTGATATTAGTAAGATAGATATAACATGAATACTCAATAAAATCAAATAGATAATGACAATTTTAGCAAAAAATGATAAAAAATTATCAACAAAATAAGGCTGGATTTGAGTCAATTTAAGCAAATTGAAGGATTCGTGCAAAGCTCTGGAATCTTATCTTGTGTATGCATGCTGTAGATCACAGCATAAGGCAAATACTTCGAATCGTGATGCGAACCAGGACTCAAAGTAGTAGAAAGGATAAACCCATTATCAGTATCAACAGCAGAATGCTCTTTAAGGCCATAATGGTATTTATCATTTTTAAACGTCCAGTCAGAATCAATGTCCCTGGTAAATTTTTTAATGTTGCCATTTTTATCCAGCTTGCCTTCAGGAGAATTATAATGTTCTTTAATTTCTTTTATCTTTTCTTTAGAGACAGGCCTGCTTGCAGATTTAACCAGCCTGGCATCAACAGCAACCCCTTTATTAATGGTAATACCATCCCGATGGAATTGTTTAAGAAGAGCACTGTTAATTTGAACCATGGCATTTTTGGAAAGGCGCTTTCTAAAGCGTGAAAAAGTACTATGGTCAGGAGAAGAAGAATCAAAAGGCATATCAAGAAAAAATTTAAAAGAGATTCGGTCGTAGATTTGGCTTTCAAGCTCAGGGTCCGATTTAATCTGAAACCACTTTTGCAGCATCATGCATTTGAACAAAAACAAAGGGGAATAAGCTTTTTCGCCTTTATTCGATTTACCAGGTTTATAAAATTTGATGAGAAGTTCATCAACAGGTTCCCAATCAATGGTATTGTTAATAGTTTTTAAGAATTTAAGGGATCTATTTTTATCAGCATATTTTTGAATAGTAATGTCAGCAAAGGAAAAGTATTTATCGATTTTTTTTGTAACCCATGGTGCCTCCTGTAAGTTGATTTTAATGAGACAAATATAGGATAATACTTAATAAAATCAAATAGATAATGCAAGTTAAGCAAAAAAATGACAAAAATTTTTCAACAATCTGAGGGAGGGTTGGAATTAATGAAAAAGCAACGGGTGATTCGTACAAAGCTCTTAAATTTGATTATCAGGATCGATAAACTGTTTAATAATTTGTTGTTCGACTTGCGCTATGGCAGTTTCTTGGGGGGGCAATGTCATAACAAAGCACGCTCACATCGGCGCCCATGACATTGTAAATACAGACTATGAGATTCTTCCTTACTTATTCGGAGATTTAATTACCGAAAACGATGTCATCGTGGATGTGGGCTGCGGCAAGGGCCGGGTTATAAATTGGCTGCTTTCCAGGAAAATTCAAAACAGAATTATCGGCATCGAATTAAATCCGGAAATCGCCGCCAGAACAAAAAAAAGACTAAGAAAGTTCAAGAATGTTGAAATAATTTCAGGAAATATCCTCGAATGCCTACCGGAAAATGGGATATTGTTCTACCTGTACAATCCATTCGATGCGACCGTTATGGAACGATTCAAAAGCCTCCTTTACGATAAGCTGGGTTCAACCCCGAATCTGTCAATTATATATCACAATTGCCATCACCTGGATTGCTTTGCAAACGACCCTCGCTTTATAGTCTCCGATATCAAAATCCCCTCAATCAGGGACAGATCCGCGCTTATCCGGTTAAAATAGTTTCTACGCTTTATTGCTGCTGAAATTGGAGCCTTTGATGTTAGTCTGACTTAGAAACCCTGGTCCTGTGGGCCAGGTCAGAGTGCAATGTCTTTGCCAGCTGTACGACTCAATGTTACTCTATGATCGAGTTGTCCCCACAAAATAATGATCAAGGAGTAACGAATGAGTCGATTTTATAAATTATCACAAGATATTATGGCTCATATTTTGCATATAAATTTTAATATATATGTAACACTGTATTGCAGATATATTGGGAATAAAATTTTTATTATGGAGGTTTGATATGATTAGAATTTTGAGTTTGAAGAAAAATGTGCTGATAATTACTTTATTATTTTTGGCTCAAACAGTATTCGGGTGGACAGTGCAATCATCTTTTGACGGAGTAGAAGAACATGTAAACCTGTTTGCTAATAAACTATCTGATGACATATCATTTTCTCCTCCAAATTCAGCGAAATTTTTTATTCGGCAGGGTGAAGAAAATACAGGGCAACAACAATATGAATTGCCTACATCACTCAATGAAGGTGATGAGTTATGGATACGGGTGTACTTATATCCTTCATCGGGTTTTGATTGGTCTGCAAATCCGATCACTAAACTATTACGTGTTATTGTAGCTAATAGTGATGGATCGATGATATCTTATCACTCAATTTTAGCAACGGCTCCTACTAATTATGGGTGTGGAACAAGCAGCACATATGGGTATATGGTTACCGGATCCGAAATGAATTCACGGAATCTTTGTCAAAATAGGAATACTGATACAGAAATTTATTTAACATCTGGAGAATGGCATTGTATTGAATTATATTTAAAAGTATCATCAACGAATGGAATGATGAGGGCGTGGCACAACGGTATATTGAAACAAGAATATCCTGATCCCACGATCCCCCCTGGAGGGTATTTTCCAAAACAACGTACAACCGATTGGGGCGTGCATCATCTTCTGGGATGGTGGAACGGAGGATCCCAGCAAGACCAGAATATCTATTTTGATGATATGGTGTATACAAACGATAGACCAACTGCCAGAGATGGTGAAGGGAATTATATGATTGGTCCTAAAGATTGGGGTGATGAAGTGGAACTACCTCACCCCCCTAAAGAATTTAGCAATACAGCACAATGATGCCCAATGGGAGCATGGCTTCAATTTTATTTAAAAGATATTGTGTGAGATGATTGAGGAATGGATCAAAAAAAATAAATTTTAAAAAGGGAAATAGAAACTCAAAATTAAGATCTATCGTTTTATTGCAAAGCGTTGGGTATAATACCCCGTTGCTTGCGGTGGGGGAATTTATTAAAATGACAATAGCATGGCCTGAAGAAAATACGTAAATATTTAATAAAATCAAATGGTAATACAAGCTTTGACATAAAAAATGATAAGAGTTTATCAGCAAAGTGAGCCAACTACTGACACTGTCAGAGAAAATCTGGCAGATCGAAAGTTATTACTATGTCAGATAAAAATAATATTCTTATATTTTATAATAATATTATTATCCTTAATGATATTGTTACCCAATCACACGTATGCTTATTTTCAATCAAAAGGGGATCAAAGTAGTTTTCTAAAATCTGGATATCAAGTTAAAGAAAATACAAATGTGAATACATTTGTTTTGTATGATGGTTTTAATACAGGCAAGATAGATAAGGAGCAAATTCTTTTTGCTAAGTCAAAATTTTTTATTTCAGCTGATTTAACCTCTCTATCCTTTCCTTTATCCATTGGTTTTTACAGTTATACATCTACTGACAATACTTTGGCTGATTTTTTGTATGCAAATCTAAAGATGAAGAAGCTTGTAGTAGAGTATCAAGATATTCAGGAGAAATCAAAAATATTGATTTGGGATTCTCAACATCTTTTTGAGCAAAGTGACAATACTGGTTCCGTTTATCAGGCATCGAGAAGAGTTAAGGAGTCTTCCCTGCAAGTTGCTGGTGATGCCGGCGCATTTTTTTTTTCTCAAGCCAATACTCTGGTATCTAATCGGATTCGTACATTTAGACCACTCTTTGATCACAATAGACAATTAACACCTAACTTTAAAACTACCGTTGGTAGAGGCGATTCAAATAATAATATAACCGTCCAGGGGAACGGCTATGAGGATTCTGATGAAGATAAGATAGTGGAGAAAAGGGAGAATATATTAAGAACGATTAGAGCCAATCCTTATAGGAATACCTCAGAACCTTTTATTATCCGGTTTTTTACAAAATTGACCAGGATTCTACCTTATTTTATTGCTCATAAAGGGGAGGCTGTTTTTTATGGGATTGGTCTTACTTTGATTCTTTTGGTTTTTTCAACCATACTTAAACGATAAGTAATGATAATTTTGAATTTTTAGTTTTAAATTTTTAATTGAGGAAGATAAAACTTTTTAATTTTGAGTTTTGAATTGAGATATCAATTATATAAAAAGAGTTGGACTTATATACTGTTAAGTGTTGTTTTGCTTTGTTTTAGTTCCTGTGCTGAGAATTTGGAAACACGTTTTAATGAGCTGGTCAGTCAGGGTGACAGCAGTTTTGCCAACAGGGAATATAAGAGTGCTCTTTCTTTGTGGGGGGATGCATTAAAGATACAGCCGGCATCTGTTGGGGTTTTGAAAAAGGTGGTGCAGGCTTATCTGCGGCTGGCTGAATTTTCAAAAGCTGAAAAAATATTGAAGCAGATTCTTCAAAATCAGTCTGATGCTGATGATGTACTTCTAGAATTAGCGAGACTTCAGTTGGTTATGGGGAATATGCCTGATGCTGTAGGTAACTGGGAAGAGCTTAGCAGCAGACATCCAAAGGATCCTCATGTGAAAGTTTTACATGGGGATTTATTGATTTTGGAAGATCGTCTTGAGGATGCAGAGAAGGCTTATAAAAGTGCTGTGGGGCTGCCATCGAGCAATGATGTTGTATTGATTAAACTTGCTGCCTGTTATCTGTCCCAGGGTAAGGATGATATGGCTCAGCAGACTTTTGAAACAGCAGTGGCAAAAAAGATTGAGTCAACTGATGTATTGCTCCAGATTGCAAATTACTGGAAATTGAAGAACAATATGGAAAAGGTTGAATTGTTTATTCAAAAAGCCATTCAGTTGGAGCCTGAAGATTTATCGCTTCAGATGAAGCTTGCGCAGTTTTATTTTAATATCAGCAAATATGAAGATTCCAGAGTGATGATTGACAAACTGATAACGCAGGCTCCTGAGAACAGGTCTTTAAAAAAATATCTGATAAAAATACTTCTTGCTCAAAATCAGTTGGAAAAGATACCTTCTCTTCTTGAGAGTTATACATCTGAAATGAAAAATGATCTGGAGTTTAATTTTTTATCTGGTAAATATTATCTTTTTGTGCACAGTCCATTAATTGCTGAAAAGCATTTTAAACAGGTGGTGCAGGAAAAACCGGAACACTTTTTGGCTCATTATTTTCTCGGCGTTACCTATCTTTTAAGCGGGCATGTCTATCTTGCGCAGCAGAGTCTTATAAAGGCACTTTCGCTTAATCAATTGTTTTCTGAAGCTGAGATGGCTCTTGCTGATATCTTTTATAAAAAAAATGAGCTTGGTTTCAGCCAGGAGCATATAAAACGGGTGCTTGACAACGAGCCTGAAAACTTTCGAGCCCACATGATGATGGGTCATGTGCTGTTTGCAAAAAAAGAGTATGAAAAAGCACTTGTGTGGTTTAAATCTGCTGTTTCCATTAATCCGGATTCAGAATCAGGTGTATATTATATTGCACTTGTCAGTGAGCAGTTAAAAAAAGAGTCGGAGGCATTGAAATTATATCAAATGCTTCTTAAAAAGAATCCTGATCTTGCTGATGCTGCCTGGAGGTTAAAGGAACTGTGGATTAAGTCGGGGAAAATTGATGTTGCAAGACATTATTTTGAGTCGGCTGTTGAAGTTTCATCTGATAGTTCATTGGGGAATGGATATCTGCAATATATTCTTGGTGAAGTATATCTTGCAGGGGGAGATACATTAAAGGCTATAGATCGTTTTAATAGTGCCATTGATCTTCTTCCCGGGTTGTCATCTTCCTATATCAAGCTTGCCGGGATTTATGGGAAGAACAATAATTGGGAAAAGCAGGTTGAGATACTTACATTATGTTCTGCTAATATTCCTGATTTTCTGGATGCCTATATTAAACTTGCTGCAATTTATATACAAAAAGATAAAGGGGATGCTGCAATTAAAATTCTTGAAACTGCTGTTTTAAAGAATTCTGACTCTGCGCTGCTTGCCAATAATCTGGCATCTCTTTATCTTGAAAAAGATGAGAATATTAATAAAGCGTTTGAACTGGCACGGTTTGCATATGAACATATGCCTGACGACCCCGGGGTTGTTGATTCTTTTGGATGGGCTTATTATAAGAAGAATATGTTTGTTCAGGCTGTTAATCATTTGAAGTATGCGCTTGTGCTGTCTCCTGGGAATGAGGTTGTGGTTGGGCATCTTGGGTTGGCTGAAAAAGCGATGGAAAGGGAATAGTTTTGAATTTTTAGTTTTTAGTTTTTAATTGGGGAAGAAAAATAATTTTGGATTTTTAGGTTTTAATAGTTGTTTCTGAGTTAAATATTGTTCCGTTACAGAAAGTTTGTTATAATTGGATTGTATCATGGAAAATATCTGAAATAAAAAGTGAAAGGATGTTCATTATGAATACTGTAGAAAAAATTTATAAAGGAGCAAGCAAAT
>JAUCGD010000446.1 GCA_030377945.1 Desulfobacterales bacterium HSG17
ATTGGAGCAGCAGGAGGGGCTGCTGCCGGGGCTTTGGCAGGTCAGATCATTGGCAAAAATACCAAAGGGACGCTTATCGGGGCAGCTGTTGGTGCAGCGGTAGGCGGAGCTGCCGGTGCTGGAGTCGGTCATATGATGGATAGACAGGAGCAGGAGTTTAATCAGGCCTTGGCTGCATCCAATGCCGCAGCAGTCCGACGGGAAGGAAATCTTCTGGCAATAACTCTTAAAGGCGATGTTTCCTTTGATTCAGGATCAGCCAAGATTAATCCCGGCCTTTATTCTGAAATTGATCGAATTGCCCAGATAATGACCCAGTATCCTCAAACCCGTATTCAAGTGGAAGGTCATACTGACAGCAAAGGAAAAGATGCTTCAAATATGGAGCTTTCAAGAAAACGTGCGGATGCAGTTATGAATTTACTGGTGCAGAGAGGAGTAGATCCAGGAAAGATAACTATAATGCCTTTTGGAGAATCCCAGCCCGTATCCACCAATGCCACCCCTGAAGGCCGACAGAAAAACAGAAGAGTTGAAATAAAAATAGAACCAACAGATGCCGGATAACCGGATAACCGGATAAATTGATAACCGGATAAATAGATAATTAATTATATTTGGGCAGGGCACGCTTTGGCGTGATACCTGCCCTTTTTATTTCCTCATCCAGCTTTTTTCTTCTTTAAACATTGATTTATACCAGAGAAGAGATTCCCTGATAAACTTATCCTGATTTTCTTTAAGACTCATTTCATGGTCTCCGTTCTTAAGCATGATAAGTCTTTTGGGCATAATAATCTTTTGATATATTCTATGTGCTTCAGATGGTGTAATAATTTTATCCGAATCACCGTGAAATATCAAAATCTTGCTGACACCTTCTATCTTTTCACTAATATTAAACTGGAGCTGTGAAATAGTAACAGAATCATTTTCTTCAGTATCTTCAAGGGCTTTTATAATAGAATCTCCGTGAAGCGGGGCTGCATTAATAATAACAGCATCAACACCTCCTGCCTGTTTTGCATAAAAAAGGCAGACAGCACCTCCCATACTGCTCCCAAAAAGCCCGAATTTTTCCCCGATTTCTTTCCTTTCCCGGATAAAATTAACAGCATTTGCCAGATCTGTGTAACGGGATTTAAAAGAAGTTACTTCTTTAAAATCTCCTTCACTTTCCCCGCACCCTCTATGGTCAAATCTTAAAAATGCAATACCCTGGGCATTACATGCACGGGCAAGTTCAATCTGCTTTGGAGAATGACTGCTGCTGAAAAGACCGTGAGAACCAATAACCACAGGAGGCTGCTCAATATTTTTTGGCAGATGAAGAGTTCCTTTTAATAGAAAATCATCACTTGAAAGCGATATTTCTTCTTGAATTGATTCAATTTCTGAGTGAGCCATAAACAATCATTCCTTGATTTTAAATTATAATGGTTTTTAAATTTTTACTGGATTTTAAGTTTTTGCTGATATAATGCTTAATAATTAATATAATTTTAAATATTTAAAAAAGAGTTTATTCATATATTCATAAGTTATTAAAACAAAAATATTCAAAAAAATCAACTTAAACATTTATAAATATTTGTGCAGACACAGGTTGGAAACCATGTCTTAAACGCAAGTACCAAATATAGATACAGGAAAATTATTATGAAAATTAAAAGAAGACAGGAAATTGAGCTTGAAATCACTGATATGGCCTTTGGGGGCAAAGGGCTTGCAAAGATTGACGGTTATGCAGTCTTTGTAGATCAGGCTGTGCCTTCAGACCGGATTTTAGCTCGTATTACAAAAAAAAAGAAAAATTTTGCTGAGGCCCGCATTATAGATTTGATTAAACCTTCACCATTGAGAATAGAACCTCCATGTGCTTATGCAGGTTTTTGCGGAGGATGTAAGTGGCAGTTTTTAAAATATGAAGATCAGCTTTTATATAAACAGCAGCATGTTCTTGAATCTATTGAACATATCGCTTTGATACATGGCGTTAAGGTACATCCGACCATACCTTCTGAAAATATCTTTGGTTATAGAAATAAAATGGAATTTTCCTGCTCAGACAAAAGATGGCTGCTTCCTTCTGAATTAGGCCGGGAAGATATTGATACAGGCTTTGCTCTTGGACTTCATGTTCCGGGAACCTTTCATAAAGTGCTTGATATTGACAAATGTATGCTTCATCCTGAACAGGGAAATGCTATTTTAAATGATGTGAGAGAATACATGCTAAAATCAGGCAAACCGCTATACGGGCTTAAAACCCATGAAGGATTCTGGCGTTTTCTCATGCTCAGGCATTCTGCTGCCCATGACCAGTGGATGGTCAATATAATTACATCTTCTGAAGATAGAAAAACTGTGCAGCCCCTTGCTGACTTTCTCATAGAAAAATATCCCAATATTGTTTCCATTGTAAACAACATAACAGCGCGCAAAGCTGGAATTGCTGTTGGTGAATATGAGATTAATCTGGCAGGTTCCTCAATACTCAAAGATAAAATCGGTTCTTATGAATTTGAAATTTCTGCAAATTCATTTTTTCAAACCAATACAAAAGGGGCAAAAAAACTGTATGATGTTGTTGAAAAATTTGCTAATCTTTCAGGAACGGAAAATATTCTTGACTTATATTGCGGTACAGGAACCATTGCAATCTGCCTGTCAGGTAAAGCTGAACAAATAACAGGAATCGAACTTGTGGAAAGCTCTGTGGCAGATGCAGAAAAGAACTGCCAGAATAATAAAATTGATAATTGTCGTTTTATTCAAGGAGATATAAAAGACTGTCTTGGAGATACAGGCGGAA
>JAUCGD010000447.1 GCA_030377945.1 Desulfobacterales bacterium HSG17
TGATACATATTCGCTGACAAGGGGATATTTGCTGATTTATGATTTTAATAAAAACAAAACATACAAGGAGGAAGAAATTGTATTTGAGGGGAAACAGATATTTGCAGTGTGGGTGTGATATTTACATGCAGCCGGTTCAAATATTGATAAAAAAAGATTTCTCTGTTAAAGAATCTGATACTTTAAATTTAACTGGAATATCAATATTATATTTTAAAAAGGATTAATGAAAGAAAATAAGAACTTATGGACAAATTAACATTAAAATCAAATCTTCTGCTTCTGTTTACTGCAACCATATGGGGTTTTGCTTTTGTAGCCCAGAGAATGGGCATGGACTATATAGGGCCTTTTACATATAATGGAATCCGTTTTGCTTTGGGAAGCCTGTCTTTAATTCCCCTGATAATATTTACTGAAAAGCGAAACAGGAATTTGCAGGCAAAATCCCAGGGGCTGTCCCAGGGGCTATCTCAGAATAAATCCCAGGGCCTGGGTACTAAAATGCTTTTGGTCAGCAGCGGGCTTGTGGGTCTGGCTCTTTTTATGGGGGCATCACTTCAACAGGTGGGTCTGGTATATACTACCGCAGGTAAGGCAGGGTTTATCACAGGTTTGTATGTGATTATTGTCCCGATTATGGGGATTTTCTGGAAACAGAAATCAGATGTAGGAACATGGACAGGGGCTTTTTTAGCAGCCATAGGGCTTTATTTTTTAAGTGTTACTGAAGAATTCACTGTTTCCTTTGGGGATTTTCTTGAAATTGCAGGAGCTTTTTTCTGGGCAGGTCATGTTCTTGTTATCGGATGGCTGTCTCCCCGGACTGATGCAATTAAACTGGCATGTCTCCAGTTTGCAACATGTTCTATTTTAAGCATGTCTGTTGGTTTTATCATAGAAACCACAACAATTGAAGGCATTATCCAGGCTGCAATACCTATTTTATACGGGGGATTTTGTTCCGTAGGTATAGCCTACACTCTCCAGGTAGTGGCTCAAAAAGATGCAAAACCAGCCCACGCTGCAATTATTTTATGCATGGAATCGCCTTTTGCTGCACTTGGAGGCTGGATGATACTGGGTGAAACCATGACCTCAAGAGGCTTTTTCGGATGCGGCCTTATGCTTGCTGGTATGCTTTTATCCCAGTTATATCCCTTTATTATTCGTGCAATAACCAATAAGGCAGAAGTGGTAGTTTAATATTTTATAAATCAAATACTTCAGGAGGTTGTTATGAAAATTTATACAAAAAAATTTGTAATCATTCTAAGCTTTTTTTTAATAGCATTTAATATGTATCAAATCGAATCAAGGGCTTCTGAAAAAAAAACTGATAATTTTATTTTAAATGTGGGCTATTTTGAATTTTCCGGCCTTACCTATACTGATGACAATGGCAAACCTGCCGGATTAGTTAATGAAATTACAATGAAAACCCTTGAAAATGCCAATATCAAGTATAAAATCAAAAGTTATCCTCCAAGCCGTTTTTATCATGAACTGACAGAAGGAAGAGTACATTTATTTAATGGCTTAAGCGCCATACCTGCTGTAAAAAAATCATGTGTTTCAAGTGAAATTACTTTATTTCCCCTTGAAATGAGGGTTTACTGGACAGGTGATAAAAAACCGGTAAAAGTAAAGGAAGACCTGATAGGCCATTCGGTTGTTATTGTTAAAGGTTTTACATATAAAGACTGGGGTGCATGGATAAGAAGCGGGAAAAATGATATTGAATTTTTTGATACATATACCCATGATTCAGCATTTAGAATGCTTAAAAAAGGGCGGGGTGAGTATCTGCTCAATTATAAATACATTGACAGCAAATATATTGAAAAAGAGCAGTTTAAAAATTTAACAGCCAAAACCCTTTTTAAATGGAACTGCTATTTTAATGTTCAGAAAAATACGCCTGATGCACAGGAATTGCTGAAAAGAATTGAAGCAAGTTATTTGCAGCTTATTGAGCAGGGAAAACTGAAAAAATTTGAATAGAAATGCTAACCACGAATTACACGAATATAGGCCTTAGTCATCATTTGGTCCAGCAAGCACGGGAATAAATTCCCGCGCTACTTTCTGTCGTCCCTACGGGACTTAAACAGTTGATATAAAATATTTAAAGTCCCAGAGGGACGACAGGAAATAGCCCGGCAGTTTACTGCCGGGTCAAACGATGATCGTGGCCTAAATACCTAAGCAAATATTTTGCAGTTTTACTTCCATTGATTATTATTCTCCATAAAACATGTTTAATAGTCTATATGTTTCGCACGATCGGCAGCCTTGCCATTGTTGTTACAACATCAATGTTTTCATCTTTTTCAAATTTCCAGGCCAGTATGGATTCATAATTAAGCATTATAGTCAAAAATCCTATCCGGGATTCAAAGCTTCCTTTTTTTGCGTTTTTTTCCATCTGGGTGAGATAGAGTTTTTTCAGATCTTCTTTCATTATGCTCTGAATAAAATTTTGAAATTCGCTGATTATATCCGGATCAACACTGTTTGTCACATAAAAACGCAGTTCACCTCTTACCACGTACAGCCCGATTTTAATGATAAATTCAGGGGAAAAATTGTATTTTACCGCATTGCCGAGCAGTTCCGCAGAAATATAACGGACAGAATCTTCCAATTCATTCCTAATTTGTCTGGCTTCTTTATCTCCTTTTGGGAAGAAATAGCCCCAAAAGCCTGACAGAAATTTGGCTGACAAGGCACTGCTGTCCCATAATTCGTCAATATCCAGTGTTGCAGCGGAAAAATTTATGACCATATATTCTTTTACATTAGTTTCCAGG
>JAUCGD010000448.1 GCA_030377945.1 Desulfobacterales bacterium HSG17
TAATTAATAGATTCCCATAACCCTTAAGCCACTTGGCAAACATGACCTCTCCTTTAAATACGGATTTCACAGGTTCGCCTCTTTCCACCTTTATATCAATTCCTTTTTGAAAAGAGAAGGACTTGTAATCTCCAGTTTTTGAAGGGCCATATTTTGAAATAATTTTGCCTTTTACCGGAATATGCAATCGCCCTTTATAATTTGAAAAAGAAAAATTGCTTATAACAAATTGTTTGCTGTCTGCCTGCATGGCAGTAATTTTATTATCTAATCTCAATGCTGCATGTTTTAAAGATTCAACCGCAGCAAGTGATAAACGTTTTTTTTGACGAATCTGCTGTAAAACACGTTGTCTTTTTACAGTCTCTTTTTTATTAATTCTTATCTGATCATGGAGTTGAGCTTCAAGGCTTGTTATCTCGTTAACCTGGATCTGCAGTGTTTGTTCTAAAGCCTTAAATTTTTCAAGATCCATGTTTTGTTTATCAAGAGTTTGAAAATCTGATGTGATAACCTGCTTCATTGATTTTTGCCTGAGAAAAAAATCAAAAACAGATACTGGCGCACCTGCAGCGTCCAACCGGCCAATCATATTCATTTTATAAAGAGCTTTAAGCCTTTGTCCTGCATAATCACGGTTTAAAGAAATTTCTTTGCCCAGTTGTATTTTGTTCTGGCTAAGTTGTTCAATTTTTCCTTCAAGGTGCATAATTTTATCAGATAATGCTGCAACCTTTATACGGGCTTTATTCAGGCTGTGATCTATCTCGTTTAAACCTTCTATGATTTCAATTTCTTTTTGGGAAAAACTTTCCACCATTTTGTTCTGGGTATTAATTTTGGCAGTTATCTTTTGTTTTTCTTTTTGCTGTTTCTTTTTTTGCAGCTGTTCTGTTTTACGTTTATCTTTTTTTTTGACAGGCTTGGTGATTTTTAAACAAAAAGGCGAAAATGTTGAAACCGGTGAAGTTATTGCAACAGCCGGTGATACAGGTTCAATAAAAGGAATGTGTCTGCATTTTGAAGTCAGACACCATGGCAAACCTGTCAATCCTATGAAGTGGTTAAAAAAAGGAGCATAAAAATGGAAAAGAGTTCATGCAGTATATTCAAGTTCAGGTTGCCCATGATAGTAATAGCATATCTGTTTATACTGGCTGCCATTTCAGGCAATTTGGTAATGGCAGAGAATAACAGTGAAAATACATATAAATCATTAAAGCTGTTTACAGATGTTCTTGAAGAGCTGGAAAAAAATTATGTGGACGATGTAGACTCTGAAAAATTAATCCATAATGCCATTAAAGGTATGGTGGGAAATCTTGACCCCCACTCAAGCTTTATGCCTCCTGAAGCCTTTGATGAACTTCAGGATGACACAAAGGGAGAATTTTCCGGTATTGGTATAGTTATTACCATGAAAGATAAAATCTTGACTGTGGTATCACCAATTGAAGGAACACCTGCTTACAAAGCAGGTATTCAGGCAGGAGATATTATTATCAAGATTGATGGCAAATCAACCAAGGATATGGCTCTTTGGGAAGCTGTAAACATGATGCGCGGACCAAGATATAAAACCGTCGTCATTACTGTGATCAGGAGAGATGAACCAAAACCCATTGAAATGCCCCTTAAACGGGATTTGATCCCAATGGAAAGTGTAAAAAGCGCTCTTTTAAAACCCGGGTATGGTTATCTTCGTGTTACTAATTTCAGGATGAGTACGCTTGAGGATATAAAAAAACATCTTACAAAGCTTGAATCTAAAAACAGTTCTTTAAAAGGTCTGATCATGGATTTAAGAGACAATCCAGGCGGCCTTCTTGATCAGGCTGTGAAAATATCTGACCTTTTTCTTGATCAGGGAAATATTGTTTCCATAAAAGGACGACTGGAAAAGAATACACAGGTTTTTAAAGCATATCCAGAAAATGAAGATCGTAAATACCCCATTGTTGTGCTTATCAACGGGGGATCTGCTTCTGCTTCGGAAATTGTAGCAGGTGCCTTGCAGGATCATTCAAGGGCTTTAATTCTTGGAACAACCTCTTTTGGCAAAGGCTCTGTCCAGACGGTACGCCCTCTAAAAGAAGGCTTTGGAATTAAATATACCATTGCAAGATATTATACCCCCAATGGCAGATCCATTTAGGCAAAAGGCATTGTACCTGATATAGAGGTGGAGTATGAAATTCTTGCAGAAAAAGAGGAAAAAATATCTGTGTTTGATAGAATGATTAAAGAAAAAGACCTGAAAAACAGTTTAGCACCTGAGGATGCAAAGCAATCAAAAACATCTAAGCAGTCTGAAAAAAAATCAAAAAAAAATCTGAGGACTCTTGATACTGATAAGCTTGCCCGTGATGTTCAGGTTAAAAGAGCTCTTGATATTTTGATAAGCCATGGAGTATTCAGTAAACTAAATGCCGACTAAAAAAACAACCAGAAAAGCCAGGCCAAAGACCAGACAAAAAACTAAAGACAAAAAGAGCAAAAAAAAAATATCCAGAAAACCATCTGTTTTTAATGAATTTAAAAAAGTTCTTATGGGGATTGCTATCCTTGTTTCTCTGTGTTTAACCGTTGCCATGATAGCAGATATTTTTTTAAAGCCCGGGACAATTGGAAACAAAGAACCCGAAATTGATAAATTACTACCTGACCACTCCAACATCAAGCCCAAAAGCAAATCTAAAATACAACCGGTTCAGGAAGACATTGATGAAGTAAAAATAAAAAAAACTGTAGCAGGATTAAAACAGAAGTCAGAAAAAAATATTAAATATGAAGTTTT
>JAUCGD010000049.1 GCA_030377945.1 Desulfobacterales bacterium HSG17
AATACGCTCTTTCAGAGCTTACTTTTTGGGTGGAATTCCGATCCCAGGCCGCTGGCGACTCGACTGAGCTCGCCGAAGCCCTGGGCTTTATCAATTTGCCCTTTCAGGGCTAAGTGTCGTTGTAGGGTTATAACTCATCTGTGTTAATCTGTGCTTCGTTTTAATTATTTCATTTCACTATAATAGTTTGCATAATATTTTTGATAGTATTTATAATAACCTTCTCTTTTCACATCCACTCCATTAAGAATAACCCCAAGAAGGTTTGCCCCGGTTCTACGGAGATGATCTACTGCCCTGCGGTTCATGTTACGGCGCAGGATTCCTGCTTTTACTACAATGGCAACACCATCTGTCTGAGGTGCCAGGAGAAGAGCATCACTTGCAGGTAAAATCGGAGGCGTATCATAAATAATAAAATCAAATTCTTTTTCCAGATAGGATACAAGAAAACCCATTCTTTCAGAACCCAGCAGTTCACCTGGGTTAAGGGGAATTGGGCCTGATGGCAATATAAATAGTCCTGATATTTCTGTTGATACAATAGTGGATTTAATTTTTTTCTTTATATGATGATAATTTTCATTTTTGCCCATAATCTGTTTATAAATCTGTTCCATATTAATAATGTCAAAGGCTGTGGGAACAAACTGAGATTTTGGCTGTTCAGTAAAGTAGAAATTCCCGGTTTTCATCTGAGACATTATCTGAAAACTTTCCATTGCATGGATATTTAAGGGGCCTTTAAGATCATCTTCTTTGATTAATCCCATATTAATAAGAACATCACCCAGTTTCTGACCAGTATCTTTGCGCCGCATTAATGCAACCTTTGCATGTTCAACAGTCAGTATATCATTTTCTACCAGAACACTTGCCAGTTTTTTTTCTTCAGGACGGGTCTGCCATTCAATATCTGTGAGTTTTCCTTCCAGAAAACGAAGCTCAACAATTTCCTTTTCACTTTCCAGATGCAAAAGCCCTGTTCTTTTTTGAAGGGAAATAAGTCTGAAAAGATCATAAATTGTATAATCATCAAGAGAACCGCTTCTAATATCAGAATTAAATATATCAGATAAAATTCCTGTAAGCCCTGCTGAGTTTCGTGCATTAAAGATTTTGGTGAGCATGGGTTTGCGAAGATCCGCATCAACAATTAAAACATTTTTCCCTGTCTGCACAACATTATATGCAAGATTGGAAACAGTAACGGTTTTCCCTTCTGACTGGGCTGCACTGGTGATAAGAATGGATTTAGGCGATTTTCCCATTACTGAAAAATGAATATTAGTTCTCAATGTCCTGTATGCTTCTGCAAAACGGGACTGGGTTCTTGTTCCGTCCAGGAGTGTATCGCCGTATATTTTTTTTGCTACTTCAGTTGATTTTGACATTTTACATACTCCTTTCTGCCCTATGGTTTATCTGCTATGGGAATAACTGACAGCACAGGAAGATTAAGATATTTCTGTACATCTTCTTCAGTGCGAATAGATTGATCCATATATTCCCTGAGAAACGCAATACCAATACCAAACATAAGTCCCAGAACTGCCCCAAGAAGCACATTGCGTTTTTTATTGGGCTTAACAGGATATTGGGGAAGGGATGCTTTTTCAACAATCCGTATATTAGAAGGGTCTAAATTTTCATCAATATTGGATGCTTTTATTTTGGTCAGTAATGTGTCATATAGCTTTCTATTAGTACTTACATTTCTTTCAAGTATTGTATATTGCAGCTCTTTTTTATTAGCTTGCAGAGCATCGTTTTCAATATCTGATATGGTTTTCTGCAAAACAAGCTCTTTGCTCAAAAGAACAGAACGTTTGGCTTTGAGATTTTCCATTTCTTTTCCCAGTTCATCATCCAGTTTTTTCTGGGTTTTTTCAATCCTGCCGTTAATCTGAACAATCTTGGGGTGCCGCTCTTTATATATTTTGCTGAGCCGGTTAAATTCTACTTCAGCATCTAAAAGCTGTTGATACAGATTGTCAATAAGGGCATTTTCAACCAGCAGGCGCGCTCCTGCATGATTCATTTTTTTTCTGTAAATACGCCTCAATTCCGCCATCTTTGAATCCAGCTCAAGCCTTTCATTTCTGGCTCCAAGATATGCATCATTAAAATCCTGTATCTGCTGAGTAATAACCTGCTGTTTTCCTTCTATGGAAAATATTTTTTCCGTTTGTTTATATGCCTGAAATTCAGTTTCTGCATCTTCCAGTGTTTTCTTTGTTTCGTATAATTGTGCAGTCATCCAGTTCATAATATCCTGTGAGGATTTAAGTCTTCCTGCTGCGTCAAATTCAATATATTTCTCTGTCAGTATATTGGCAATATCCCTTGCTGTTTCAGGGTCTTTATCAAGGACATTAATATCCAGAAGATGGGTATCCCTTACAGGTGAAATTGAAATCTTTTGTGATAACAATTCAACCATTGTTGTCATTTTATCAGGAGGAGGAACCTGCTCTTCCTGTTCTCCTGAAATAAGCTTTATATTTTTCTTAACTGTATTAAGTAACAGCTTTAAAGGATTGATATTAAGATTATCCTCCTGATTTTGATTATCCATACTGTCAAGTCCCAGTTCTATAATTACATTTTCAAGTACAGGTCTGGATTTAATAAGCTTGACATGGGTATTAAAAGCCATTTGCTGATTTATGTAACCTCCGCTATAATCAATATTTTCCCCGGTAACAGGTGATACTGCCGATTTGTTTTCAATCACCATTTTTCCAACAGCCTGATATATTGGCGTCATTTTGAGAGTAAAAAAAACGGTCAGAGAAACAATGATAATAAACCAGGCAAAGATAACCCATTTATGTTTAAGAATTATATGGTAATAATCCTCAAGATTTAAGCCGGGTTCTCCTGAATCTGTTTGATGGGCAAATTCTGCCATTGAAGATAATTGTTCATTATTTTGATTAGTCATAATTATTATAGTCCTCACTCAATATTTTATTAGGCTATAAATTAAAGCCAGCTTTCAGGGATATTGATTAAATCGCCTGGTTCCAGTTCAATGTCCCTGGCATGTCCTTTTTTTACATCCTCCAGATCAATTTTTATAACAACCTGTTTTTCTCCCTGTTTTCTTATAATCCTGGTGCGGTTCGGGGCTGCATACTTAGTAAATCCACCTGCCTTTATGCAGGCATTCAGGGCTGTGAGAGCTGTTTTAAATGTGTATATTCCAGGATTTTTTACCTCTCCTTCAACGTAAACACTTGGCAATTCTTCAAGTTCATCTTTTATGGGAATGTACACAACATCACCAGACTGAAGAATAGGATTATGGCTCATGTCAACCTGTTCCAATAGTTTAACAAGACTGACTTCCTCACGTACTTTTTGAGACATAAGTTCTTCCAAATCCTCTCCGCCCTGAATCTGTTCTGTTGCATCCCTGAGTATATATGCAAAATCTCCTCTATTTGCTAAGACTCCCCCTGCTTTTGCAATCAACTGCATCATTGAGGGTTTTGAGTGCATTTCATAAAGTCCGGGAGATGCAACAGCACCTGAAATATAATATCTAAGGCTGTGATACCCCTTGATCTGCAAATTTACTTCAGGGTTAACAAAAAAATCGCTTGCCAGAGGCTCAAGAATCCGGCCATGCAGTTCTGAAACTGTCAGTCCTTTGGCAGTGATTGTACCGATAAACGGAACATTTATCTCTCCCTGCTCCCCAACTGTTAAATCTACGGACTGCTGCTGTTCACCTCCTGCATATATTACCAGTGATAGTACGTCCCTGTGCCCAATGCGATATGCTTCTTCCTGGGCAGGACAAAGAGAGCAGAGTATCAGGAAAAACATCTGGATTAAGATAAATCCTGTTAATCCCTTTTTCATGATGTTTTCATAATTATTATTTATTCTCATATTTACACCACCTTTTTTAGACATTTTTTTTACTTCAGATAATATGAGATTCATATTTATTGTTTGCCAACATCATATGTTGAATCAAAACCAACCATTACATAGGTATTATCATAATCATTTTCATCATACACAGAATCACGCTTATCATATCCACCTGTCAGTTTAACACTCATCCACTCTTTAAACTTATATCCTATACTGGCAGC
Organism: Desulfobacterales bacterium HSG17; assembly: GCA_030377945.1. The sequence continues at coordinate 4,113 of JAUCGD010000049.1, forward strand.
AATGCCGAAAGTGTCATCTTCCCGGTCCGAATATTCATAATCGCTTAAACGATAATATCCGTTTAAATCTGTTGACAACCTGTCCATAAAAATCCGCCCGGCTTTAAATGCAATCTGTCTGGCCCGATAAAAACTATCTGCGAGACCGCTGCTATTAAAATCTTCTTCAAAAGAAAGCCTTGCATAAGTATTTGAGTAGCGCCATGAAAAAGCAGCCAGGTAAGAAAATGTGTCTGTATCTTCATTAGCTTCATTATCAAAATCTCTCTTATGATACCCCCCGCCAACTTCAAAACCCAAATATTTACCCTGTTTTCTGAAAAACAATGAAATCTTGTCAGACATATAATCAGACATATCAACATCATAAATTCTTTTCCATCGCTGGTATTCCATATCAAGGGAAGCAGTGGGAGAAAAATAATAGAGAAAATCAAATATTCCTTTATGTTCTATATAGTCTTCAGTTGAACCGTTATTATAGCTTTGTATGGTATTCTGATATTTTAACCCTGTTGCAAATCGTTCGTTAAAACGGTAAAATAGTCCTGGTGTAAGGGTGTTGATGGAATATTTATCTTTTTCCTCATCAACTGCAAAACTGTCAGATTCGCTTTGATCGCGGGTCTTGCGAAATTTTTCTTTCAATTCCAGGGTCAACTTGGAAACAGGGGTTGTTTTCATTGAAAAATCAAGAGAATGCCCTATAAAATTTTTATCATTTGAATCAGGGCCTTTTTCAGGAACATCATCACCGTCTTTATAATAATGAGCATCAAGAGTATATCCCAGCCTGACACTGCTTTTTGCCGTCTCATAGGCCATCTTTATGCCCGGCTGGATTACATAGGTATAAACCTGTCTTTCATTTACATTATCTTTATAAAAATTGCTGTCTGAACGTGCATTTACAGAGAACGTGGGAGTGATCCTCAGTTTGCCGTTACTATCAGACTCAACAGAGAGAGGCGCTAAAAAGATTCTCTCCGCTGCAATTCCTTTGACTGCGAATATTATCGTTATAAAAATTGCAATAATACATATGCATGGTATTCTACGATTTTGCTTATTAATGCTTTGCATGGTTTACTCTCCCCCTTCTCCCACGAAAATATTCGGGGATATTATTTATGAAAATGATAATTACTCTTTGAACCCATTTATGTTTAATAATGGCATTTCGTATAACAAAAATCAATGGGATGAAGGATGTATTCTCAGGCAGAAAATCCCTACCTGTATATAAGAAAAACAAGGCTGATAACATGAGGAATAATGATTGTTCCCAGGATTATGCCTGGGAACAAAATCTGGAATCATACCGGACTTGCAGGTGTTTCATTATCTTCTAAAGACGGTGCTGTTTCATCTTCATCCTGCTCAAATTCTATTAAAACAGGTTCTTCAACTGTCTCGGAAGTTTCTTCTTTCTGTTTTAATTCTGACTGTGTTTCAGATTCAGCAAGAGAATCTTTCATTGACAATGCTTCTGATGCAGCAGCAGCAGCTTGAGCCACTTCAGCATGTGCCTCTGCCTGTGCTGCTGAATTCCTGGCAGCAGCAGCAGCATTTTTTGCATTAATCACACTATTGGCATTAGCAGCTTCTTTTGCATTGTCATTGGCATTTTGAGCTGACTCAGTCGCCTGTTTTGCACGGGCACTTGCCCTATTCATTTCATCTTCAGACTTTGACATACGCTCAGGATCATTATCAGATACTGCAATCTCTGCAACATTGACACCTGCATTTGTTGCAGATGCATTAGCTGCAGCTGCTGAACCGAATGCTAAAGCTGAAAAAGCATAAGCTTCAGCTGCTTCAGGTGTTTTTGCACTTAAAGATGAATCTGCCATCTGGCTGGCATTCTGGGCAGCTTCAGCAGCATTATCAGCAAGGTCTGTAAAATTGTCTAAGACTTCATTTGCTTTTTCAATTCCTTGTTCATCACCCATTCGCTCTGCTTCTGACAAAATTTCCTGACCGGATAAAATATCGGCAGTAGCCAGTGCTGATGCAGCTTCAGCTTTGGCAGCAGCAGCCAGCGCAAGCTCTTTTATATTATTTTTATCTGTATTTTTTAGACGGGCTTTTGCATCTTCAATGGCCCTTAGTGCAGCTTCACGTCTTTGAGTTGCCTTTACAGCAGCTTTCTGAAGATCAGAGTTGGCAATTTCAGGATTGGACGGAGGAAGTGCATTTGAAGGAGTATTGACATCAGGTTCAGATATTTGATCTTGCGGGACAGGTTCAAAAGAGCCATCAGTTGCCCAGCTCCCATTGCTTAAACCACCTGCAGTCTCTCCTTTGCTATTTACTTCAAGACCTCCAGCAGTTCCTCTGATACCGGCTGTTACTGTTGGTGTTTTGAATTGAAGCTTGCTGCCTTTTTTTTTGGGTTTAATATTAAAATGCATTTTACCGATTAAAAGATTGACCTGACGCAGCATGCTCTTGCTTTCAGTACCTTTTTCTTCATTCATTGAAATATTGGAATCAATATCAAGCTTTATAACATCACCATCATGAAATTGCACCTGGGCACGCCCTCTGTTTGTTACTACTTTATCAGAGCTATAAAGAGTGTGGGGTATTTTTTTTAGTTTAGCCCATTTACCATTGGTTCTTACTATGACATCTCCTGTATAAGCTGTTACCTGCCCCATTCCTTTGGTTTCCGCTGCATGGGATGCAGCAAGAGGACAAACAAGAATAAGCAGCATGACAAAGATTTGCATTTTTTTTTGCATAGGAATTACCTCCTTTTTATTAATAATTATAGTAAAATATAAGGTACACTATTTTGTAAGATATTTTTTGTAAGGGCTTAAGTCAACGGGGTATAAGGTGTATTTTGTTAGAGGAAATTCCTACCATTATTCTTTTATCGTATAATTTTATGTCATCAATAAATTTTTAATTTTGTTGTATTACAAACTGTTAATAAAATATAAACATTTTATTTTATAACAAAATAAAAAAGGGCAAACCAAAGGGCCTGCCCTTTTTTATGACTAAATACCTGAACATAAATTCACAATATTTTTATAAAACACACTCTGTATCCTGAACATCATATTCTGGAACAAGTTTATGAAGTTTATTTTTAATGGCACATGCATCCTGTCTGTCAGCAAGAGTATATAGTTCTTCTGCACCGTTCATAAGCCATTGGCGAAAGTTTTCAGGTGAACCGTGTTCCTTGTAGTATCCATTGGGTTTTAATACCATGATTTTCTCATGGCTTGTAGGTACTATTCCTTCTCCATCTGTTATCAGCTCTTCATAAAGCTTTTCACCGGGACGAAGCCCGGTAAAGATTATTTCAATATCCAGTCCAGGTTCTTTCCCGGAAAATCTGATCAAATCGTTTGCCATATCTGCAATTTTAACAGGTGTACCCATATCCAGGATAAAGATTTCTCCTCCCTCTCCCTGTGAACCGGCCTGTAATACAAGTTGTGCAGCTTCGGGAATGGTCATAAAATATCGCGTAATCTCAGGATGGGTTATTGTAACCGGTCCGCCACGGGCAATCTGCTTTTTAAACAAAGGAATAACTGAGCCTGAAGAGGCCAGTACATTGCCGAATCTTACTGCCATCATCCGGGTTTTATTTCCCTGAAAAGACTGGAGCAGAAGTTCACACATCCGTTTACTTGCACCCATGACATTTGTGGGGCGCACAGCCTTGTCTGTTGATATCAGGACAAAATATTCTGTATTGTGCCTGACACTCTGTGACATTATTGTATAGGTTCCCCGAATATTATTATGCACTGCCTGCCAGGGATTTTCTTCCATCATGGGAACATGTTTATATGCTGCTGCATGAAACACGACTTCAGGTTTATAGCGCTGAAAAACACTTTCAACAATCCCGGTATTCTGTACATCTGTTAAAATGGGAACATATTTTAAATATCCGATTCTGTGTTTCAATTCCATCTGGATATTGTACAGACTGGCTTCGGACATGTCCATAAGGATGAGCAGTTCCGGTTTAAATCGGACAATCTGCCTGCAAAGCTCGGAACCGATAGACCCGCCTGCACCTGTTACCAGAACACATTTTGCTTTTAAATAGCTTTCAATCTCTTTGATATTTAAATTTACAGGAGAGCGCCTGAGCAGATCTTTATAATCAACGTCACGCAAGGTTTTTACGCTGACCCTGCCGTCAATTATTTCACCCCAGCTTGGCAGGGTTTTATATTCCAGGTTACATGACTCACATTCCTCTACAATCTTTCTCATTTCAGAGCCGCTGGCACTTGGTGTGGCAATGAGAACATTTTTAACCCCGTAAAAATCAGCATTCCGGCAAAGTGATTTTACGCCTCCCAGAACCGGGATATCATGGATGGAACGTCCTTTTTTTTGAGAATCATCATCAATAAAACCGATCACCTGATAAGGAAGGTTTGAATTTCCCATAAATTCTCTTAGTGTTTTTTCACCTGTATTACCTGCTCCTATGATAAATACCGGTTTACGATTTAACAATTCATGACGGCCTTTGTAATTTAATGTTTTTTTCTGATAAAATGTACGAATTCCAAAACGCAGTCCCCCTGCAAATAAAAAGGTGAGGGTTCCATCCAGTATAAACACCCCCCTGGAAAATCCGCCGAATCTGTGTATAAACAGTATGACAGATACAATCACAAGGCTTGAAATAATTGTGGCTTTGAGTAAACGCCATAAATCAGTTGTTCCGGCATACCGCCACATACCCAGGTACAGACCAAATGCCCAGAAGATAAAGGCTTTCAGAGGAAGCAGAAAGACTAAAACTGAAATCATTTGATTTACAGAAGACGGATTCAGATAAAATTCAAATCGAATGCAATAGGACAGCAGATGAGCCAGGAAAAAAAGGCATAGATCCGCACCAAGAATAAAATAGAAATTAATGGTGGAAGTTAAAGGTTTAATCCTGAATTTAAGGCCGGATAAGAGCTTTGAATACAGAGGTAACTTATAAATCCCGCTATAAGATGAATTCATTTGACTTCTCCTGATATGACTTTCAGATAATAATTTCGGGTGCGTTATCGGTAAAGTACTATCTCTTCCCTGCTGCCTTTCCCAAATTAATATCTGAAAGCCAATATATATTTATTCCTGTGATTTTGATCATTGTTGCCAGTATAATCCTGATATCAATCCATAAATTTTGTTCATTTACATATTTTCTATATAATCTTAATTTATGGGGCATGACATTTTGAATATAGGCTTTTTCAGGGTCGGCAACTCTGGCCAATACAGCCTGTTCATCACTATAATAAAGGGATGCATAATCGGTTATCCCAGGCTTTGCCGATAAAATGACCTGCCTGTCAGCTTCTGACCATTTTTTCACATAATAAGGAACTTCAGGTCTTGGTCCTACCAGGCTCATATGTCCCAGAAACACATTGATAAGCTGGGGAAGTTCATCAAATTTAAATTTACGGAGTATATGCCCTATTTGGGTAATTCTGGGATCATATCCGGCTGTAATCTGGGCACCATATTTTTCCGCATTGGGAATCATGGTGCGAAATTTGTATATATAAAAATCTTTTCCATGCAGCCCTGTCCTTTTTTGCCGAAAAAAAGCCGATCCTTTATCTAAACGGATTATAAGAGCAATCAGAAAAAATAACGGAGATAATAAGACAAGACCGAATAAGGAAAATAGAAAATCAAATAATCTTTTAGCCATGTTAACCTCTATTCCAGAATTTCTTTAACAGCATTAATAACTTTTTTAACATCTGCATCTGTCATCCGGGTATAAACAGGAAGACTTACAGCTCTGCTGTAACAATCCAGGGCAACTGGAAAATCTTCAGGCACAAATCCGTAACGGTCTCTCCAGTAAGGGTGAAGATGAAGCGGGATAAAATGTACACTGGTTCCCACACCTTTTTCTGCCATCTGTTCAATAAATTCATCTCTTGTGATTTTCAGTTTTTCCAATTCCAGTTGAATAACGTATAAATGCCATGAATGAATATCATCAGGATTTGCAACAAAGGGTGTTTTAAAAGGCAGATTCTGGAATGCGTCTGTATATTGATGTGCAATTTCTTCTCTCCGGTTTTTAAAGTAATTTGCTTTTCTCAATTGATGAATACCAATAGCAGATGCTGTGTCCGGGAGATTATATTTAAATCCGGGTGCAACCACTTCGTAATACCAGCTGGGTTTTTTTGACCTGTATCTTCCCCACACATCCCGGTTAATTCCATGAAGTCTCATGGTTCTTATCCGGTCTGCAATTTCATCAGATGCAGTGGTAACCATTCCCCCTTCACCTGTTGCCAGGGTTTTGGTTACATAAAAACTGAAAACACTGATATCTCCAATACTGCCCACCATCTTTCCTTTGCTGGTGCAGGGAAGTGCATGGGCAGCATCTTCTATGATTTTAAGATCATATTTACGGGCAAGGGCTGTAATATGCTCCATGTTACAGGCCTGGCCTGCAAAGTGAACCGGCAAAATAGCTTTAATCGGAGCTTTCTGGGATTTAAGTATTTTAATTTTAGTTTCAAGAAGGCCGGTATCCAGGTTAAAGGTTTGTGGGTCAATATCCACCAATATTGGATCAGCACCCAGATAGCGGATTACTTCAGCAGAAGCTGTAAAAGTATAAGGTGTGGTTATAACCTGATCTCCACGTTTTATACCAACAGCTTCCAAAGCCAGATGAAGACCTGCTGTGGCAGAATTAACAGCAAGGGCATGGGGTGCATTGGTAAACTCTGCAAAATCATTTTCAAATTTCTGTGTTTTAGGGCCGGTTGTGAGCCATCCTGTTTTCAGGGTATCAATAACTTCTTCCATTTCTTCTTTTCCGATTTCAGGAAGCGCAAAAGGCAGGTAGTCCGAATGCTCTCTGGCCAGTACATCCATATTTTCCAGTGTATTAACATTGACATTTCCGTCAAGAATATCAGTCCAGGTTGGCAGGGTTTTGAATTCCAGTTTACAGGCTTTACAGGTTTCGATAATCTCCTGCATCTCTGATTTAACCGCACTCAAGGGCGAAATAAATACCTCTTTGACATTGTAGAAATCTGCATGTTTTCCCAGAGATTTTATATTCCCTAAAACAGGGCTGTCATGGATTGCCCATCCTCTTTTCTCAGGATCATCATCAATAAATCCGACAACCTGATAAGCAAGATTGGGATTATCTGTTATTTCCCTTAAAATTTTTTCACCTGTGCGGTCTGCACCAATGATAAATATGGGAGTACGATTTTTTTGAAGAGAGGATAAACCAGGGCTTGATTCCTGATGCTGGTAAAACATGCGAATACCAAAACGCAGTCCACCGGTAAATAAAAAGGTTAAAACACCGTCTAAAATAAAAACTGCCCTGGAAAAACTGCCGAACCTGTATATAAAAAGGATTGCACATGCAATAACAAGACTTGATACAATGGTTGCCTTAAACAGTTTCCGTAAATCTCCTGTATTGCTATATCTCCACATGCCCAGATAAAGCCCAAATGCCCAGAAGATAAATCCTTTGAGGGGAAGCAGGAAAAACATGACAGAGAGCATATTATTCATTTCAGCAGCATTTATCTGGAACTCGAACCGAATACCGTATGCGATAAAATGGGCCAGGGCAAAGAGAAGTATGTCAGCAGCAAAAATAATGTAGAATTTCACTGTGGTTGTCAGGGGAATCATTCTGAATTTGATTCCTGATAAAATTCTTAAGCCGATAGACGGGGGATACAATTTTGCTGAGACATTGTCCAATTGAGTGGTTTCCATATTATTCCTCCTGCCTCATGTTGTGATTAATTTTAAAATCTGAAAAAATAGTGAATTATATATCTATGATGAATTTAATTCATGGTGATATATTGCATCACATATTGAAATATAACAATGGGTCAGGGGTAGTATTCAGGGGGTAGAAATATGCTCTTTTTTTATAAGGATTCCCCCCATCAAATGCTAATTTTCAGCAGGCAGGGACATATGTGCAGTATTCAAATAAAAAACCCCCTTTTCATTATCTGAAAAGAGGGTTTTGTTTTGATCAGCCTGCTGATAAATCAGCAGGTTATTCATGATTGGATTGTGATGTTATTTATAATTTCTGGCTTCTTAATAAGCATCCATAAGTTCTGCAAGTATGTCATATTTATCTGCTTTATTCACAGATTTTAATATTGCCCTGACTTCTTCCGAATCAAAGGGATAATCATCAATTTCCATAGCTTTTAGAATCATGGAAATATCAACCTGATCTTTGGGTTTGATCCTGGTCAGTTTGGATGCAATAATATATTCAGGTTTTGCAATTTTAAGATTAAGCATACTCTTTTTAAAAGGAAGTTTAACAACTATGGCTGTTGCGATTATATCATCATAATATTCTGAAATTCCTTTTAAGTCAACAGGTTCGGTCTGATAGTTCAGGTTAAACCGTCTTATTTTATCCTGAATAACAAATCTTTTTGTAAAACTGTGAAAAGTATAAGGGCTGTCAGACTGGGAAATAATCAGATTAAATTTCTTCACAAGCTTTGCTGAATCATAACAAAATGACATGTCAATATCTCCGGTTTTCCTAAAAATAAATGATAATCCGTTAATTTCTTTTATTGAATTCAGACCCGAATGTTTAACAGCTATTGAACCCACATAAACCTGAACTGCTCCTCCTCCGACAATAGCATAAGGTATATCATTTAAATGCAATGAAATAATCTCAAGAGTATCCAAAAAAATATCATCTGTTATTGTATAGGCATTTTGTTTTTTCATAATTTCCTGCTTCTATGAGCAAATCTCGGCATCCTTCATTTACCAGTTGACACTTGTGCTGCATAAGGAGTGTCAAAATTAAACTGTTTTTAGCTGGTTCCCAAGCTCCAGCTTGGGAACCCAGGTCTTGGAAGCTCCGCTTCCTATCAAGCTCCAGCTTGCAAACGTGCGTTCCCAAGCTGGAGCTTGGGAACCAGCTAAAGTGTAAACTACTTTTGCACAAATATGAAGGATGCCCAATTCTCTTTCTTTTATACGATTTAAAGAATTCAATTGAAGAAGGTGGACAGTAACTTTTCCGACTGGTGTTTAATGAATAATCCGGGCGCTATAACTAAAATGATCTGACCATAGTCTTTCAGCTCTTTCCCTGGTAAGCCTGCGAAGTTTACCAGAAATATAGGTCATGCTTCAGTGCCTGCTGGAATTTTTTTTAGTCTGATACTGGCTTTAATTTTTGCCATACGGACTATATATTCAAGGTACTGGTTAAAATGTCACCCGCAACCGGAACCATACAGATTCTTTGTTTGATATTTACATCAAAATCAACGTCTTCCATTATATCTTCATAGTCAGCAGAATCGTGATTGTCCCAAAAAACAGCTGCCTCCAGGATTGTATCAAATGTGTCTGGTACGATATCCTGTTTATTTTTTTCTTTTTTCATAACCTTATATGTTCAACTTTGTCTAAGCATACGCATATATTCATCATGATTGCCAATCCAATACCAGATTACCGTATCACCTTCAAGAATACCGAGGGTTCGATAGTCATTATTAATACGTACCGAATAAATCGGATATTCCTCATCAACTCTTTTGAAATGCAGGCTCGGATGACCGGGATTTGTTTTCCATATTTGATAAATCTTCTGTGAACGCTGCTGCATATCAACAGGAAGGCGTTTATAGAATTTCCAGAATTTCTGTGCAGCTTTTGATTTCATGCAGGTTCAAGTCTGCCGTCTTCACTGGTCTTTATTTCGGTTGTTTTTCCAGCATGATAATCTTCAAGTGCTTCATATGCCATTTCACGCATAATATGCTTTGCCTCCGGTTCAGCAAACAACTTATCCCATTTTTCCTCACTAATACGCTTTTTTTCTTTAGATTTTTCTTCATCTATCTTATTTATGATAGACTGACTTTCAAGAAATTTTGCAAAATCTATAAGCTGTATAACTCTATCTTGAGGAAGTCCGCGTATAATACTGATTATTGTCTGTTCATATATTGATGAGCCAATCGGATTTATTTTCATATTGTTAACCTTCTCAATTATTAATCATATTATATACATCTTTTTGATTATACCCTTAATAAGGTGTATAATGCAAAGGAATTTTTTATTAGAGATTATCGAAAATAAATGTTATAGGATGTAATTGTTTATAAATAAAAAAATACAGCAAGATATCTTCCCGATCCGGTTTCTCCCAATGCTCTGTAAAGATTTTCAACTTTGATATGACCTTTCTGAATCTTCCTATAAAACGGTTTGCCTGCAAAAATACTTTATAGTTCATACACGAAAAACACCATGTTTAATTTCGAGTTTATCAACTATTTCAATAAGTCAGATAAAGCCTTCAATAATCATTCAGAAAATTGACTTTCATAATAATTTGTTTATCCTTTTTTTAAGTACCTGTGCATAAATTTTATAACACTTTACCTGAACCCGCTGAACTCGTTCCTAGGCTCTGCCTCACTGCCATTAAGTTAAGGAATTAAAGGAGTGCCAAACTGAAAGTTTGGCAGTATTTTCTGAATTATTTCAGTATCCCAAACTTTCAGTTCGGGACTCCGCCACCCTTAACTTAATGACAGTGAGGCTCTGCCTCCTGCTCGTGAGGCAGAGCCTCACGGACTGCATTACGAGGCAGAGCCTCGTAACGAGATAGAAAAAGTTATGAATATTTGATCAGGTACTTATTATACCCAGATAATGTGTGCAAAGCAACGGGATCTTTTCTATTAACTGGCACAGAATATTTTAAAAAAGGGCTAAATGATGAGCTATAAAAAGAGCAGCAGGATTAAATAGCAGAGATAAAGCCTTTTTATCTGATAAATCCTGTTTTGTATAAGCGTCATTTATTCGAGTAGTTTCGTTCATTAACTCAGCCTTCATTAGTTTATTGATTGTTTTTCTTTTTTTTGATATAAACTCATAAAAAATAATTTTGCTGAAATTTAGGAGAATCATATATGCAGGTAATAAGAAAAATAATAATACCATCTACACACCAGTTAAGTATAAAACTGCCAGATGAATTTTTGAATAAAAAAATTGAACTGCTTATTTTACCTTGTAACGATGACATAAAGCTGGCAGACTGTGATTGTCTGCCCGATCGACAGGCAAGACTAATGAAAATATATAATGAATCAAATGGCAGGCTGCCTGAAAAATATAAATTTGACAGAGAAGAAGCACATGAAAGATAAAACTTTTTTGGATACCAATATCCTGGTTTATTTTGTATCTGATAATTTTCGGAAAAAGAATATTGCAAATGAAGTGCTGTCAGCAAATGAGGAAATTGTTATCAGCTCACAGGTGATTAATGAGTTTGTGGCTGTAACGATCAGAAAACATATTTTATCTTTCCCAGATGCGGTTAATTATGCAAATGAATTTATGGATATTTTCTGGTTCTCTGTCATTACCCGCCACACAATAAAACTTTCGTTTGATATCAGGCAAAGATATGGCTTTTCAACATGGGACAGTCTTATTATTGCATCAGCATTGGAAAACGACTGTTCTGTTTTATTCTCAGAAGATATGCAGGATGGGCAGGTTATAGAAAACAAGCTCAAAATAGTAAATCCTTTTAAAATTTGATAAATATATTTGGTTTATTTTTCTTGCCTGATGAGTCCTGAATCCATATTTTTAATAAGCATTTTATAATGTAAGTTCATCCATATAAATTTAACTTTTGTTTTTGTAAGAAGTTTTTTGATTTCTGAAATTTTTTTGACGATCAAATAATTAACAAGCATCTGTCGTATGACGGTTATACGCCGACCAAGCGTGAACTGTTACACCATAGAAACACCAATAAACTGGACTTTTTTAAGGAGTGCCAAACTGAAAGTTTGGCAGTATTTTAAATGCTTTTTGTTCAGCACGGGAATAAATTCCTGCGCTATTTTCTGTCGTCCCTGCGGGACTTAAATAACTGATATAACGTACCTGAAGTCCCAGAGGGACGACAGAAAATAGCCCGGTATTTTAATGCCGGGTTAAACGATGATCATAACCCTTTTTTAGATTTTACCATAAAATTTAAAGAGGATACCCTTCAATAATCATTCAGAAAATTGCCTTTCATAATAATTTGTTGATCCTTTCCTGATTATACCCATATAATGTGTGCAAAGCAAAGGAATTTTTTCAAGTAACTGACACAGAATAGTTAAAAAAGGAGCAATGATTTTTTTAAGGAGTGGAGCAAGAACAATTCTTTGCAGGTTGATTTGCACCCTGGGAAAAGATTGTTTATTTCTTTAGGTTTGATATCTTTGAGCATGTCATTAGCAATATTCTTTTTATTGATTATTATTATTTCTTTTGATAAAATTCATGGTAATAATTGGTATTCTTCATTTGCCAGTTTACATATTTTAATAATTATTAAGCAACTATCAATTTTTTAATAAAATAAAGGGAGCAGTTATGGAAATTCAAACAACTATTAGAGAGCTTCCCCAAAGGATAAAAAGTCTGAATGTATCCCCGGAAACGTCCATACTGGTAATCATAGATGAATTAATGAATAGGAAAAAAATGGATACAAAGACTAACAAAAAGCCTTATTTACCTTTTCTGGACGAGGATATTTGGGATGATAGAAATGGCCCGGTGGATATTTCAGAAAACACTGATTATTATATTTATGATCTGGACAACCCTCATGGCGAATAAATGGTTTATTGATACCGGCGCTTATTTTGCCCGTTTTTACAAGCGGGATCAATATCATTTGAATTCTGTGAATCTATGGAATCGTCTTGAAAATGAAGCTATAATAACGATTACCACCAATCACGTTTTAGACGAACTGGCAACTTTATTAGCCAGGCGTACCAGTTATGATTTTTCAAGCAGAAAGCTGGGAAAAATTTATAATTCTGATATTCGGATTGAGCGACCTTCTGAAAAGGATGAATTAAAGGCGTTAGAATTTTTCCGTAAATATGCGGATCAGAAAATAAGTTTTACAGATTGTCTTTCATTCGTGGTTATGCATAAATTGTGGATCAGTCAGGTTTTTACTTTTGATAAACATTTTGAATATGCGGGTTTTGAAATTATTTCATAGTGTTTGAGAACAAAGGATTGTTCCATGCTTCGCATGAAGGAATAAGCACCTGTACTAAAATCCGTCAAAATTTTTTAACCATCTGATTACAGGTGTAGCCCGTTTTTCATTATCTTCTCCTCCATTTATTTCTTTTTACTGCTTATACCCATATAATGTGTGCAAAACAACAGGTTTTTTTATAGTAACTGGCAGAGAATAGTTGAAAAAGGGGCTAATATTTGAGACTGAGTACAATAAATGATGGAAAAATAGTCTAAAAAGTGCAATATAAATGAGGGGTAAGAGCTGAGTCCCCTCACGTATCATGCCAAGTACATCTGAAGGAACTCCTGAGCCAGAAACTATAAACTGAAAGTAAGAATTATTTTACCAGAACTTCTTCAAAAATCCAGTCTTTTTGATCTTCTCAACCGTATTGATATTGATATTGCTGAGAAAATCCGACTAAAAGGCTGCCCATATTGCAATGGTCCTCTTCACTATGCAAAATATACCCGTAAACCAAGAGGCGGGCCAGAAGATATTCCAGATGAATACCTGATTCGATTTAGCCTCTGTTGTGGCAATTGCAGGCGTCGAACTTTACCCCCTTCATGTCTGTTCATGGGGCGCAGGGTATATTGGGGAGTTGTGATACTTGTTGTCCTGGCATTCAGACAAAATAATCCTGACTGTGCAAGTGCCAGAAAAATACAAGAGATATTTGGTATCTCAAGAGAGACCCTAAAAAGATGGATAGATTATTATCAAGATGTATTTCCAAATACTTCCAAATGGCAAAGACTCAGAAGCAGAATCATTTCAACAGTGAGCAATAGCGAACTGCCCGGTGGATTACTCAACTATTTTATTGGCTGTTTTAAATCAGCAGAGAAAGGAGTGATAGAATGCCTGAAGTTTTTGGCATCTGACAATATATAATCACTTAAAATGATGGTTAATTGTCTCACGCAAAAGATGTACATTGATTTTGATTTTGATGCGGTATTTAATGCGGTCATACAAAGATTTTGATCCTTTCGAGGACAAAAATCATTACCCAAACAAAAGGACCGTAAAATGACTAAAGAATCGACAAGTTCATCTGTTGCCTGGGCTCAATTCCGCTTTTCAATCATTGGCAGTCTCCTGTCAAGACCACCTGCAACAGGAGAACTGCGCAAACACCTCGAAGCATTGGCTGCTCAATCCTGGCGTCATCCACTTAAAGACAAATGGGTAACATTTGGTGTTTCAACAATTGAACGCTGGTACTACCGGGCTTTAAATTCCGATGACCCTATTTCTGCACTGGCTCGAAAAATTCGAACAGATGCAGGAAATTCAAAAGCAATCTCCCCGGCATTATTGTCTGCATTAAAGAGCCAATATGATAATTACCCTCACTGGAGTTACAAACTCCATTCCGATAATCTGACAGCACTGATTGGAGAGCAGTCCAAATTAGGTGATGCTCCATCTTATTCATCTGTACTCAGGCGAATGAAACAAAGGGGATGGAATAAAAAGAAGTCCAAACGTCCCAACCAAACCCAGGGCCAGAAAAAGGCGGCCAAACGACTTGAGCAATATGAAGTTCGAAGTTATGAGTCAGAATATGTCAACGCTCTATGGCATCTGGATTTCCATAAAGGACATCAACGAATAGTTGATATAAACGGAAATTGGCATACACCTGTTGCATTGTGTGTACTGGATGACCGATCAAGACTGTGCTGCCATATTCAATGGTATCTTGCAGAAACGGCAGAAGTACTCATTCATGGTTTGGGCCAGGCATTTCATAAAAGGGGACTACCTCGAGGTCTTATGACCGACAACGGTTCTGCAATGATTGCCCATGAGACAAAAAACGGACTTATGCGTCTTGGTATAGCTCATGAGACAACACTGCCATACAGTCCTTATCAAAATGGCAAGCAAGAATCCTTCTGGAGCCAGCTCGAAGGGCGTCTGATCAATATGCTCTCCAGGGTGGACAATTTGACACTTGAATTTTTGAATCACACGTCTCAAGCCTGGATAGAAATGGAATATAATCGTTCACGGCACGAAGAAATTT
>JAUCGD010000449.1 GCA_030377945.1 Desulfobacterales bacterium HSG17
TGAGGGCAGTATTATCAAAACTCACGACTCGCACCTCATTAAAAATACCTCTAAAGCTCAAAGGTTTGCATGCTGATAACAAGTTCAAGGTCTTCAATCTCCTTGACCACTTCAGCAGGAACAGGGCTGTCGGTTTGCAGGAATATTATATTTCTATCACCGTCTTCTTCTCTTCCCACGGTCATACGGCCAATATTAATTTTGTGTTTGCCCAGTACGACTCCCATGGATCCGATGGATCCTGGTTTGTCAACATTGTGAATTAATGCAAGATGACCTTCCGGGATGACTTCAAGGCGGAATTTATTAATTCTGACAACTCTTGCATCATCTTTTCCAAAAATAGTACCTTCAAGAATATTGGTCTCTTCCTGGGTTTCAACAATGATTCTGATGAGATTTAGAAAATTTCCTGCTTCCTGTGAAGTTGATTCTGAAATTTTAATTCCAATATCATTGGCAAGGGAAATTGCATTTACAGAGTTGACCTCTTCCTTGACAAACTGGGCAAGTAGTTCTTTAATACCCGCTATGGTGACAGGTTTAAGGTCAAGATCTGGAAATTTGCCAATATATTCAATGTCAACTGATTTGATTCCACCCTTTGCCAGCTGTCCCATCATTTTTCCCATTTTATCAGCAAGATATATAAAGGGTTTGAGCTCTTTTAGAACCTCTCCGGTAACAGAAGGAACATTTACAGCATTTATAACAGTATCATGCAGAAGATATGCAATAATCTGGTTTGCAGCTGCCACAGCAACATTAGTCTGGGCCTCTTTTGTTGATGCTCCAAGGTGGGGTGTTGCAATGACCTGATCAAGGGTTAATAAAGGATGGTCAGTGGGAGGTTCAGTAACAAAGACATCAATGGCAGCTCCCGCAACTTTTCCTGATTTAATGGCATCATAAAGGTCAGATTCATTAATAATACCTCCCCTTGCACAGTTGATCACCATAACACCGTCTTTCATTTTGGCAAATGCCTTGGCATCAAGAAGATTTGTAGTTGCTTCTATTTTGGGTACATGAAGGGTAATATAATCAGCACGTTCAAATAACTGGTCAAGAGTGACATATTCAAACCCTGCCTTTTCAATATGTTCAGCAGATATATAGGGATCAAAGACAATGACTTTCATCTTCAAACCCTTGGCAAGGTTGGCAGCAATGGAACCAATATTTCCAAATCCGACAACACCAAATGTTTTATGAAAAAGTTCGCGGCCCTGGAGCAGTTTTTTCTCCCATTTGCCCTCTTTTAAAGATTGAGTAGCCCGTGGAATATTCCTTGTCAGTGCCATCATCATTGATATGGCATGCTCAGCAGTTGTAACAGTGTTGCCCCCGGGAGTATTCATTACAGCCACGCCTTTTTTGGTGGCGTGATCGATATCAACATTATCAAGGCCGATTCCTGCCCTTGCAATAACTTTTAAATTAGTTGCCGCATCAAGAATTTCCTGGGTAACTTTTGTCGCGCTTCTGATGGCAAGAGCATCATAATCGCCTATGATAGCCTTTAATTCCTCAGGCGCAAGTCCTGTCTTTACATCAAGTTCAATTCCTTTCTGATTTTCAAAAATTTCCAGGCCTGGTTCACCCATTACATCACTGACAAGAACTCTCATCATATATTCTCCTTATTTATTCTTATTGGCAAAGTTTTCCATAAATTTTATCAAAGCATTTATACTTTCCATGGTTGCTGCATTATAAATTGATGCCCTGCATCCACCGACGGATCTGTGACCTTTTAATCCGCCAAGTCCATTTTCCATGGCTTTTGCCACAAACAGTTTTTCCAGATCTTCGCTTGGGAGTCTGAAAGTCACATTCATTAAAGATTGTGAATCTTCTCTTGCAGTAGCTGTATAAAAAGAGGTTGAGTTCATGAAATCATATAAAAGACCAGCCTTTTCTTTATTATGTTCTTCAATTTTTTCAAGCCCGCCCATCTCTTCTTCTATCCATTTTAATACAAGATCAATTGTATAAATTCCAAAGCACGGCGGTGTATTATACATGGAGTTTTTTGAAGAATATGTGGAATATTTTAACATGGACGGAATATTTTCATTTGCCATATCAAGCATATCCTGTCGGATTATAACCATGCATGTTCCAGAAGGTCCAAGGTTTTTCTGGGCTCCGGCATAAATCATTCCGAATTTTTCCATATCAAGGGGGCGTGAAAAAATATCAGAAGACATATCACAGATAATTGGAACACCTTTTGTATCGGGGAATTCATGGAACTGGGTTCCCTTTATGGTGTTATTTGATGTTAAATGCACAAATTTTGCATTCTCGGAAAATTGAATACTATCTGGAATATATGAAAAGTTTTTGTCTTCGGAAGATGCAACAACATTATAGTTTTTGTTCTGAATTTTTGCTTCATTTATGGCCTTTGTTGACCAGGTGCCTGTATTGACAAAATCTGCGCTGTCATCTCCTGAAAGTAAATTCATGGGAATCATGGCAAACTGCATGGAAGCTCCACCCTGGATAAAAAGAACATGATATCTGTCATCGAGTTTTAAAAGCCTTTTTGTCCGTGCAACAGCGTTATTGATAACATTATCAAAATAAGATGATCTATGACTTACTTCTGTAATAGACATGCCAGAGTTGTCAAAATTTAAAAAAGAAGTCTGTATCTCCTGTAAAACCTGTAAAGGTATTGCAGCCGGGCCAGCATTGAAGTTATAAATTCGTTGTTGTGTCACTCTTTTATCTCCTTTTCTTGTATAAATATATTAT
>JAUCGD010000450.1 GCA_030377945.1 Desulfobacterales bacterium HSG17
TTAAAACAAGTGGTATAACTGAGTTTTTTCTCGCACTATGTTTATCTAATATCTGAATAAGTTGTTTTTTATCTTTTTTGTTAAAAACAAAATCGCTGATGGATCTATAGGGGATATGAAACAGATCAAACAACAGTTGCTGTATCTTTACAGTTGACATAATCCCTGATTTAATAAGACTGCTGATAAATGGAATCTTTTGGTGCCGGGATTTCTGCTCAATATTGAAGACCTGACTCTCAGATAGTATACTCTTTTCAATCAGTGCGGATTGAATTGACATTATTTTATTGTATTTATGAAGGACATAATAATTATCCTTTGGTGTAATCAGATTCAAATTACACAAAATCATTCCAAGCAATCTGGGCTTGTTCATGCTCAAAGGATTGTTTTTCTCTTCCTGGATGGAAAGAGCCATATCAATATCACTAAGCTGGATTAAACCTTCTTTGACAAGAAGTTCACCAGTCTTTAAGGGTTCAACCATCTTTGATGTTGTTATACCCGTTTTGATATTTTTATATTCGGCAGTTTTTATAATCTTACCTCATTTTTTATTTGATGAACTTACAGGCAAGGTGACAATAAAATCTGTTCCCCTGCCCTGTTCTGAATTACAGATAATGGTGCCATTTAACTCTTTGACAATGGAGTGAACAATGGAGAGTCCAAGGCCTGAATTGGATGTTGTATCTTTGGTTGTTGTGTAAGGCTCAAACAGTGTCTCTTTTACTTTTTTGGAAATTCCCGGCCCGTTATCTGAAATTTTGATTTCAATATTTCCTGGAATTCGCTTTTTTTCATCAATCAATATTTTTGCTGATTCTGATAAAAAACGAGTAGTGACAGTAATGATACCGCCTTTTCCATTGCCATTGCCAGAATCCATGGCTTCGGCAGCATTTTTTACAAGGTTGATTAAAATTTGTTTTAACCCATTTGGATCTGTTTTAACCTCAGGAAGTTCAGAATCTATATTGATGGATGCTTCAATTTGTCTCGGCAGTAAAATTGATTTCTGTAAAATTTCGAACATATCTGTACAGATTTTATTCACATTCACAAATTCAAAGCCGCCAATTTTCGGACTTGAAAAACTTCTAAGTTTATCTAATAATCCTGCAACCCGGCTCATTTCTTCATTAATTATACGCAGTTCTCCCTGGGCAGGATGTTTGTCCGGCAGTTTCAATCCTAAAGTTTCTATATAATTTTTAATAATCGCAACAGGATTGTTTATTTCATGGACAACTTTATCTGTCATCGTGGAATAGGCCTGCATCTTTTTTTCATGAATATTGTCTGCATAATCATTATAAAACTGGATATTTTGTAGACAGATGCCTGTCTGTTGTGAAAAAAGCTTTACTAATGCCTGATTTCCTTCAAGACTTTCGGCCATAGCATTATCAACGCCAAGAACCATTACTCCAATGGGGTTTTTGGATGAATCTATGGGTATACAATATATACCTTTAGTCTCAAGCAGCCTGATGAGCTGTGTATCAGAAATTGCAGGTTCCCGAACTAATTTTTTAGATAAGCTGTTTTGAATTTTGTGTTCTTTAATGCAGTTTACAATAAGACTTGATTTGTTTGAGATTGGCAGAGCAATATTGCTGATAATGTTATGGGATTTATCATGTTTGTTGGAAAAACCGATTAAAATATTTTTTTTCTTATCCAGCAGGAAATAAAACATTCTATTAATATTAAAAACAATTTTAAGCCCGTTTTGTGCTATATCCAAAACTGTATTTAAATTTCTTGCCTGCAAAAGATTTTGAAGTGTTCCGTAAAACAATGACAAATCTTTGATCTGGGAAGTTAATTCTTTTTCACTGCTTCTATCTATATCCCCGGTATCTTTATCACTGGTATCATTTAAACTGATACCAAGACTTTTTGCCATATTCTGGACTTCTTCTTGAGATGTTGTGACAATCTGTGCAAGTTGTGATTCCGGGATGTCTGTTAAAGAGATAATATCGGATATCTTTTCAAGGCCATCCTGTTCTGCCAGCATGTTTGCCACAAAAATTATCTTTACATGGAAAAGAGCACTTTCAATTTGTTCAATACTTTTATTGATAAATAAAACAGAGTCACCAATCAGAGGATTTAATTCCCACTGTTTAAAAAGCCATGCACTAACCTGGGGAGTATTTGCACCAAATTTTTCTAATTCTGCAGCAAGAATCTGATTTTCGTTAGAGGATTCTTTAAGAATTTGTTTATAGTCTTCAGGAGAATTTTCTAACAGCACCAGCCTGCCAATGTCATGGAGCAGGCCGGCAAGGAAAAACTCATCAGGATTGGAAAGGTTGTTGTTCTGGGCAATGTTTCTGGCAAGTACGCCGCATTTATAGGAATGAAACCAGAATTTATTGATATTAAATTCAGGAACAGATTTTGCTATTTTAAAAAAATGCATGGCTGAAGTGCTTATGGCAATGTTTCGGATGGTGTCTATGCCAAGATAAACAACAGCTGTTTTGATATTATTTACCTCTTTGGGTAAATTGATATAGGGAGAACCTATAATTTGTATAAGCTTGGAAGTTAAGGCAGGATCAATGGAAATTATCTCGGTCAGTTCATCAATATCAGTATGATCACTGTTACAGGCCTTGACAAGTTTGACCATAACCTGGGGAAGCTGGGGGAGATTATTGGACTGTTTTATTGTTTCAAATATATTCTTTTTTGACATTCCCAAAAACTATAATAAAAAAGTTAAATTTCTTC
>JAUCGD010000050.1 GCA_030377945.1 Desulfobacterales bacterium HSG17
TTCCAGACCGCTCGTTCCCAAACTCCAGTTTGGGAACGCGGTCTTGGAAGCTCCGCTTCCTATAATAGCAAGCAGAGCTTGCCCTCGTGCGTTCCCAAGCGTTCGACTGAGCTCACGCCGAAGCAGGAGCTTGGGAACGAGCCAAAACATAAAATTATAGAAATGAAAAACTTTTAATGTTATTTCGAGCACGAGCATGAGCACGAGCACGAGCACGAGCAAGAGCACGAGCACGAGCATGAAGAAAAGCACGAGGAATGGCCTTGATTCACTTGAAATAAATATTAATCAAGTGTATGTTTACTTAAATTCATTTTTTTTTACGAAAATTTTGAAACAATGGAATAATTTTCATACAAAGGCTTCTGATGACAGATACAAATCATTCTGAAATAGTTAAAATCCTGATTGTAGATGACCAGGAAAAAAACCTGTTTGCTTTGGAAAAGGTTTTGGATGATCCGGGTTATGAACTGGTTAAGGCCACATCAGGCAGTGAAGCTCTTAGGCTTATTTTGAAACATGATTTTGCTCTTTTACTCCTGGATGTTCGTATGCCGGATATTGACGGTTTTGATACAGCCGGCCTGATAAGACAGAGGGACAAAAACAGGAATATCCCAATTATTTTTATCACTGCCGAATATAAAAACCTGGAGAATATTTCAAGGGGTTATGAACTTAATGCAGTGGATTATATTCTTAAGCCTTTTGATCCTGTAATATTGAAGACAAAGGTTGGTATCCTGGCGGAATTACATCGAAAAAACCAATTAATCCGAGAATCGGAAAAAAGGCTGGAAAAAGAGGTATCAAACAGAACATCAGAACTAAGGGCTGCCAATGAAAAACTTCGGCATGAAATCCAGGAGCGCAA
The DNA here is from genome assembly GCA_030377945.1 of Desulfobacterales bacterium HSG17. The sequence goes on from JAUCGD010000050.1 coordinate 878, forward strand.
ACTCATTGAAAAAAATCTTGAAAAAATTGTGGAAGAACGAACCGGGTCTCTTAAAAAATCTCTTTCAGACAGTGAAGAGATCAGACACCGTATTGATGCCATATTAAAATCCATGTCAGACGGATTAATTGTAACAGATAACAAAACCCGTATCATCCTCATGAACAATACTGCCGAAGATATACTGGGGGTTACGTTTAACCGTGTCATGGGCAAACCAGTAAGATATGCCCTTATTGATGAAGATCTGAAACATAAAGTTCAGAAAATGATTAGTGAAAACAAGATAGAAGAACAGTTTGATATTGAATTGCCGGATTATAATCTGAAACGGTCTAAAATAATACGTGCATCAACTGCGCCGATTAAAGAACATTTCGACACACAGACCGGCTATGTCACCATTTTACATGACGTAACAAAAGAACGTGACATAGAACGCATGAAAACCGAGTTTATCTCAACCGCAGCCCATGAACTGAGAACTCCCCTTACCTCTATCCAGGGTTTTTCAGAAATACTTCTGATGCGGGACAATCTCCCGGAAGATCAGAAAAAAAAATATCTTGGATTTATAAATAACCAGGCTGTTCACCTGGCAGAGATAATAAATGACCTGCTTGACATTTCCAGAATTGAATCCGGCAAAAGCTTTGTGCTTGAGAAAAAACCATGCAAAGCAGGAGATATAATCAGGCAGCTTATGCCGCAGTTTGAAAATCAATATATAAATCACAAATTTGAGGTGGCTCTGATTGAAGAACCTGATAACCTTGATGTTGATAAAGATAAAATGATACAGGTACTAAAAAATCTTATCAGCAATGCTGTTAAATATTCACCTGAAGGCGGGATTATCCTGATTTGCAGCAAGATAGACGGTAAAATGTATGAGGTTTCGATTGAGGATGAGGGGATCGGAATGACACAGGAACAGGTGGAAAAAGTATTTGATAAATTTTACAGGGTTGATGCATCCAACACAGCTATTGAGGGAACCGGGCTGGGAATGAGCATTGTTAAGCATATTGTGGAGGCACATAAGGGCAGGGTTTGGGTGGAGAGTGAATATGGAAGGGGGACAAAGGTGATTTTTTCACTGCCAATGTAATTTTATTTTGTCAACTTTCAAATTTCAGCTCGTTCCCAAGCTCTGCTTCAATGGCATTAAGTTAAGCGGGAAATCCTGAAAATTCCCCCTTTGAAGGGGGTAGGGGGATGTTTTTTCAACAGCTTACACCCCCTGCCCCCCTCAAGGGGGGAATTAATCCTTAACTTAATGCCATTGAAGCGGAGCTTCCGAGACCTGGGTTCCCAGCGAAATATTTGTGTAGGGTGCGTTAGGCGATAGCCGTAACGCACCGCCAATGCTTCAAGGTGCGTTACGCTGCGCTAACGCACCCTACGGATGTTATAAAACTTTTGTTTTTTAATAAATTATATCCCCGGATAAAAGCCTGGAGATTTAAAACACAGGAGATACTCATGATATTCAGCAGAAAAGATAAACTTGATGAGGGTGAATTGCTTAAGGCTATGAAGCGTTTCAGAAAGGGGGATTTTTCTGTGCGGCTCCCGGCGGGCAGCGGCGGGCAGGCTGGTGAGATTGCTGAAACCTTTAATGATATGGTTATTTTTGCAGGCAGGTGTTTAAACGGGCTTCAAAATGTTTCCGACCAATATCGTGAAACAGGCGAATTAAAAAATATTAAAATACCTCCTTCTGCCGAAGGAGAATGGGAAAACTGTTATAATTCGGCTAATGACTGCATAGATGAATTAAATTATCACTTTACATGGATTATAGATATAACGGATTCATTATTTCGTGGAGATTTTTCAAAATCCATGCCTGATAAATATAAAGGCATGCCTTTATCAGGAAAGGCCGAAAATCTATCAGAAATTTTTAACAAACTGATTTCATTTCTGAATGTTTTTATTGATGATCTTAACAGCACAGCTTATGAAATGGGTGTTATGGGACATCTGGATGTCAGGATGGATGCTGGAAAAACATCCGGTATATGGCGGGATACATCTCAGACATTTAACACCATGCTCAATAACCTGACAGCACAGGTACGGAATATTGCCGAAGTAACCACTGCTGTTGCAAAAGGCGATCTTACCCGGAAAATTACCATTGAAACAAAAGGTGAAGTGCTGGAACTGAAAAAGACTATCAACACAATGGTTGATCAGTTAAGCCTGTTTGCAAATGAAGTAACAAGGGTTTCACGGGAAGTAGGCACAGAGGGCAGGCTTGGAGGGCAGGCTGTGGTTGAAGGTGTTTCCGGTACCTGGCGGGACCTTACCGGCAGTGTTAATCTTATGGCGGAAAACCTGACAGCCCAGGTGCGTAATATTGCTGAAGTAACCACTGCCGTGGCCCAGGGTGATCTTGCCAGGAAAATCACTATTGATGCAAGAGGCGAGGTCTCGGAACTGAAAGAGACTATAAACAATATGGTGGATCAACTCAGCAGGTTTGCAAATGAGGTAACAAGGGTATCACGGGAAGTCGGCACCAAAGGCCAGCTTGGAGGGCAGGCTGTTGTTGAAGGCGTTTCCGGCACATGGCGGGACCTTACGGACAATGTAAATCTTATGGCCGATAACCTGACAGCACAGGTTAGAAATATTGCAGATGTAACCACTGCTGTTGCCAATGGAAACCTGACCCGGAAAATCACCATTGATGCCAGGGGCGAGATACTGGCCCTTAAAGAAACCATAAACACAATGGTTGAGCAGTTAAGCAGGTTTGCCAATGAGGTAACAAGAGTTTCACGCGATGTAGGGACAGAGGGCAGGCTGGGCGGACAGGCAGTTGTGGAAGGGGTTTCGGGGACATGGCGGGATTTGACGACCACTGTTAATGATATGGCTGAAAACCTGACAGCACAAGTGCGAAACATTGCTGAAGTGACAACAGCCGTTGCCCGTGGAGACCTGACCCGAAAGATAACCATTGATGCCAGGGGAGAAGTTTCGGAACTGAAAGAGACAATAAACAATATGGTGGATCAACTCAGCAGGTTTGCAAACGAAGTCACAAGGGTATCGCGGGAAGTGGGTACTGACGGAAGGCTTGGGGGGCAGGCTGTTGTTGAAGGGGTTTCCGGCACATGGCGGGACCTTACCGATAATGTAAACCTTATGGCTGATAACCTTACAGCCCAGGTGCGAAGCATTGCCGAGGTAACCACTGCTGTTGCAAAAGGAGACCTTACCCGGAAAATTACAATTGATGCAAGCGGCGAAATACTGGAACTGAAGAGCACAATCAATATCATGGTTGAACATTTAAGACTTTTTGCCGATGAGGTAACAAGGGTATCGCGGGAAGTGGGAATAGAAGGAAAACTTGGCGGCCAGGCTGTTGTTAAAGAGGTTTCCGGCACATGGAGGGCACTGACGGACAATGTAAACAATATGGCTGACAATCTCACTGAACAGGTAAGGGGAATTGCATCGGTTGTAACCCAGGTAGCCAGGGGAAATCTTAAAAAGAAACTGAGATTATCTGCACGGGGTGAGATTGCAGAACTTGCCGAAACTATTAATAATATGATAGACACACTCTCCCTGTTTACAGACCAGGTGACAACAGTTGCAAGGGAGGTAGGAACAGAAGGCAGACTGGGAGGCCAGGCCAGTGTGGAGGATGCAGAAGGAATCTGGCGGGCTCTGACCGACAATGTTAATCAACTGGCTCAAAATCTTACCACCCAGGTTCGCGCCATTCATGAGGTTGCAACTGCCGTTACCCAGGGCGACCTGTCCAGGACAATTTCGGTTGAGGCCAGGGGTGAAGTTGAATCTCTTAAAATTAATCTTAATAAGATGATTGAAAACCTCAGAGAAACAACCCTTATCAATACAGAACAGGACTGGCTGAAAACCAGCATGGCACATTTCAACAAGATACTCCAGGGGCAGAGAAATTATGATGACATAGCCCGGTCAACGCTGTCTGAGCTTGTTTCAATCATTCCTTTTCAACAGGGTGCCTTTTATATCAAGAGTTATAAACAACCTGAAACGCTTTTCATTCTTACTGCCACATATGCCCTGGAAAAACGGAAAAACCTGATAGTTGAAATCAGCCCCGGCCAGGGACTTGCAGGTCAATGTATTAAAGAGAAAAAAAGAATCCTGCTGACAAATGCTCCGGCAGATTACATATCTGTCAAATCCTCCCTTGGAGAATCACAACCCATATGCATTGCCGTTATTCCGGTTCTTTATGAGGATCAAGTGATTGCTCTTATTGAACTGGCTTCATTTGAAAAACTCAAGAACATCCAATTGTTTTTCCTGGAACAGCTTGCAGAAACCCTGGGCGTGGTTCTGAATACTGTCAGGGCCAGTATGAAAACAGAGAACCTTCTTACAGATTCCCAATCCATGACCTCAGAACTGCAAAACCAGCAGGACAGGCTGAGTCAGGCAAATGAAGATTTGAAAAATCAGGCTGATTTTCTTGAGCACCAGAAAAAAGAACTTGAAATTAAAAACACCGAAATTGAAAAAACTCAAACGCAGCTGAAGGAAAAAGCCGATCAACTGTCCCTTACTTCCAAATATAAATCCCAGTTTCTTGCCAACATGTCCCATGAACTGAGAACGCCCTTAAACAGCCTGCTGATTATGGCCCAGCTTCTTGCTGAAAACAAGGATAAGAATCTATCCAAAGACGAATTAAAACAGGCTGAAATTATACATTCATCAGGCAGGGAACTTCTTAACCTGATAAATGAGATACTTGATCTTGCCAAGATTGAATCAGGTATAATGACCATAGAAAAAACCGGGATGTCTGTAAAAAATATGCTTGGTGTTCTGAAAAACTCTTTTGAGTCCATGCTTAAACAAAAAGGCATTGAATTTAAATGCATGTTAGATGAAAAAGTGCCTGAGGTTCTTTATACGGATGAGAACCGCCTGCTCCAGATTCTCAAAAATCTTTTAAGTAATGCCTTTAAATTTACGGAACAGGGAACAATTCAATTAAAAATCTATATGGAAAATAAAGGGTGGTCCCATGATAATGATAACCTGAACAGGGCTGATGCCGTTATTGCTATGAGTGTATCTGACACAGGCATGGGCATACCCGAAGAAAATCACCTGGAAATTTTTGAAGCATTCCAGCAGGTTGACGGAAGCATAAGCCGCAAACACGGGGGAACCGGACTAGGACTGGCCATAAGCCGGGAAATAGCCGGATATCTTTCCGGGGAACTCCGGCTTGCACAAAGCAAACCCGGACAAGGCAGCACCTTTACCTTTTACATACCTGTTACTGATCCAGATACTGTAAAGGAACCTGCCAATGAAGATTTATCTTCTCCTTTAAAGGAATCCGAATCATCATACTCCAGGATCGGAGAAAAATTGTTGAACGCAGATCAGGTTTATGACGACAGGAACAATATTCAGGAAGATGATGTAGTATTGCTTATTATAGAAGATGATGAGAAATTTGGAAAAGCTGTACTGGAAATTGTACATGAAATGGACTACAAGGGAATAGTAACTTCCAATGGAGAAAACGGTTTGAAAATGGCGGAAAAAATAAAGCCGGCCGGCATTTTTCTTGATCTGGCTTTACCTGGTATAAACGGCTTGATCGTTCTTGACAGGATAAAGCACAACCCTGAACTGTGCCATGTTCCTGTTTATATCATATCCGGGGACCCGGACACAAAACAGGGCAGAAAATTCGGAGCAGCTGAAATTATGGGAAAACCGGTTTCCCTTGAAAAATTGCGGAATTTAATTGATAAAATACCTGTAAATACAGAAAATGGAAAAAATATAACCTGTGAAGCAGATAAAATTCTTGAAGGGAAAAAAGTCCTGGTAGTGGATGATGAAATGCGAAATATCTTTGCCATAACCGCTGTGCTGGAACGCGAAAACTTGGAAATAATTTATGCGGAAAGCGGCAAAGAGGCTATTGATCTTCTAAATAACAATCCTGACATTGATATTATGCTCCTGGACATCATGATGCCGGAAATGGACGGGTTTGAAGTCATAAAACAGGTACGCGAAAATGATCGGTTTAAATCTCTTCCTGTAATAGCAGTAACAGCCAAAACCATGCCAGGGGACCGTGAAAAATGCTTACAGGCCGGGGCAACGGATTACATCAGCAAACCAATTAATAATGCAAACCTGGTGTCTGTAATAAGGGTGCGGCTTTATGATGAATAGGAAATTGTTGTAGATCAGGCAGTAAGTGAGTTTTCCGGTCATTCAAAGACAAGGCAGGATCATAAAACATAAAACCCTGCCTTGGCAATAATTTTTTATCTGCCTTTAAAGCTCATTAAGTGCCTAAGCAAATATTTTGCAACATTTGTAGGGGCAACCCCCTGTGGCTGCCCCTACAAAAATGTGATGAAATTTATGCACAGGTGCTTATATAGCATCCTTGCCTTTTTCTCCTGTACGAACCCTGACGGCTTTTTCCACTGGTACTACAAAAATCTTGCCATCACCCAGTTTGCCAGTATAGGCTGATTCCCGGATTTTTTCCACTACCTGGTCAACCCAGCTTGCTTCCACTACAATTTCAAGTTTAATTTTAGGGATAAAATCAACTACATATTCAGCCCCTCGGTAGATTTCCTTATGGCCTTTCTGACGGCCATATCCTTTTACTTCAGAGATTGTCATCCCCTGAATTCCAATTTCATTAAGTGCTTCTTTAACATCATCCAGCTTAAAGGGTTTAATAACCGCTTCAATCTTTTTCATTTTGCTGCCTCCTTTTTGGATATATATTAGACATTATCGGAAATAAAATTTACCTTTTTTTATTCCCCCCTTGAGGGGGGTAAGGGGGGTGTTTTTGAACATAATTTCCATGTGCGACACCCCCCCTGCCCCCCTCAAGGGGGGATTTTTTTCTACAAACCTTATTTCCGATAATGTTTATTAAAATTCTATTTCAAAAGCTCTTTCACCATGAATGGAACTGTCAAGCCCTGCAACTTCATCATCATGTTCCACCCTGAGACCGCCTGTTAATAATTTTGTTATATGAACAACTATAAAGGTTGCAATTCCTGAGTACAGGGCTGTTGCAATTATTGAAACAAATTGAATCCAGACCTGTTTGGGGTTTCCGTAGATCAGCCCTTTTGCACCCTCGGTAATTGCAGGATTTGCAAAAATTCCTGTTGCAAGAGCACCCCAGATTCCACACATGCCGTGAACCCCAAAAGCATCAAGGGAATCATCATATCCAAGTTTATGCTTGAGAATCGCAACACTGTAAAATCCGAAAACACCTGATACCATGCCGATTACCAGAGATGCAGGCATATTAACAAACCCGGCAGCAGGTGTAATAGCAACCAGCCCGGCTACTGCGCCTGATGCAATTCCGAGAACAGTGGGTTTTTTGCTTATAAACCATTCTGCAAACATCCATGAAAGCGCTCCCATTGCAGCAGAGGTATTTGTCACCAGGAATGCGGAGGCTGCAACACCATCAGCAGCAAGCTCGCTTCCTGCATTAAAACCAAACCATCCGAACCAGAGCATTGCAGCACCCAGGGCTGTTAAGGCAACACTTGAGGGGAACATGGCTTCTTTGCCGTATCCTTTGCGTTTGCCAAGCATAAATGAAAGTACCAGCCCGGCAACACCTGCATTGATATGAACAACATTGCCCCCTGCAAAATCAAGTGCTCCCATTTTGTGCATCCATCCTCCGCCCCATACCCAGTGGCATACAGGACTGTACACAAATGTAAGCCAGAGAATTGTGAACACGATCCAGGATGAAAATTTCATACGATCTACAATAGAACCCAGTACAAGGGCAACTGTTATTCCTGCAAATGTCATTTGAAATACAACAAAGATATAAGTGGGAATTGTTCCTGAAAGGCTGTTAATATCTATGCCCATTAAAAAAAGATGATCAAGCCCTCCGATAAAATGTCCCACATCAGGGCCAAATGCCAGGGTATAACCCCACATAACCCAGATAATACTGCCAAGACAATAGGAAACAAGGGTCATGGCATAGGTATTGAGCAGATTTTTATACCTTGACATACCTCCATAAAACAAAGCAAGCCCTGCTGGAGTCATCATCATGACCAGGGCTGTGGATACTATAATCCAGGCAGTATCCCCGGTATTGAGAATATCTTCGGCAAATGCCGAAGAAAATGGCAGACATGAGATAATTAACGCAAATATCAGTGATTTAGCTTTCATTTTAAATCTTTCCTCCTTGATAAAATATATTGTAATATTGTTTTTATTCACCACCGGTTTTTAATCTGACAAGGCTTTTTTGACTCTTGATACAACTGTTATAATCTGCTCCTGTTCAAGTTTACGGCCTTTGAGATCCTTTACGTAAAAAACATCCTGGATTTTTTTATTATTTGTTTCAATATGGGCATTCCATATATCCAGCCCGCTTTTCATAACAGCATCGGAAATTTTGTATAATATTCCGGGAAAGTCATCTGCTGAAACTTCAATAAGGGAAAACAGGAATGAGTTATCATTATTTACTTCTACACTAATGTTATCAGAAGCAGAATTCCTGAGTTTCGTCCTGTCTAAATCCGACATTTTCTGCCTGAATGCCTGCTCAAGATTTAATCTGCCTGATAAAACAGCTTTAAGACATTGTTCAGCACGTTTAAAATCTTCTTCTTTAAGAATATTTCCCTTAAGTGCCTGAACTTTAAAGGTTCCTAATGAGTTTTTATTCTGCCGGTAATTTCTCACATCTACAATATCAAAATAATTAAGGGAAAGTACCCCTGCCACTTTTGGGAAAACCATTGGGCATTCTTTAGCAAAAACCGTAATTGAGTGTATGGACGGATTGGGAGTTTTTGAAACAGTCCACATAAAAGAGCCTTTTGGAGCTGCTTTTTCAGAATAATAATTTTTAATTGCTAGGTTATTGACGGTTCCACTTAATGAAAATGTTTGTACCATTGGTCAGTATCCTTTCCTCTTTTTTAATCTTGTATAATTCTAATTTTACTTTAACTGCTACCTGCAAAGGCGAATCAATTTTCCGGCCGTCAAAATCAAGCACATAAATATGAATGCGGTTTAATGCAAACACTCCGGCAATTTTTGAAAAATATCCGTTTGAAAAATATCCGGGTGCATCCCTGCCGCATATAGAAACCATCCTTGTTTTTGAATCTTCATTGCTCCTATCAGCTCTCCTTTGTTTTCCTGAAGTATTATGGAAGCATCTTTATAACTCTGCTTTATTTCCTTGTTCAGCATGTCAGACCCCTTGCTTGTTATTGTACTTATGTAAAACTTGTTAATAACTTAAGCAAGAGCTGTGCCACGCACTGATATATGTAGATATCTATCTTTAATAATTATATATATAAGAACTAATAATAGACAAACATATTTTTTATTGAAAACAAATTTGTAGTATTTAAATCAAACTTGTTACATTTTTGTATGATTTTTTAGAATGATATTTGATGGGAAATGGGAGGTTTGGCCGGGATAAAAATATTCCCACTGAATTTGTACGTCAGGAATAGAAAAAAATGAATTACCAGTTTTATACCAAACTCCCCTCAAAATTCCCAAAACTGCTGGCAACAGTAAACTCAACCTCACTATCCAGAGCTTTAAAGTGTTTTTTTCCGCAGTCTATCTTGGCTTTTTCAGCCGGGCGCAGCATTTCTGTAAGTACGCTCCCCTTGCTTTCAATTACAAAATAAAGTTTTTCCCTATCTTCACGGTCTATCAAAACCGCCCAGTCGGGATTGTAGCTGCCCAGGGGTGTTTCTATTTTAAACCAGCCCGGAAGTTTGGCATATACTTTTACTTCTTGGCTCAGTTCAAAGGCTTTTGCAAATTCCGATTCAATTTCAGAATCATATACTACGTGGTCGAAAACTGACTTTTGGGCTTCCATCATGTTTTTATTCAGGTAGCCCATGAGTTCCTCTTCCTCGAAAAGCTCCTGAGCATAAAAGTGATCATTCCCGATTTTTTCATATTTAATGCCGTCAACAATAAATTGGCGCATCAGGCTTTTAATAATTGCGCTGGCCTGGTCCATAAACTTCTGGGGATTATTGCAGAAATGCTTTAGCTTTTTGGAACGAATCAGAATTTGTGCAAGGGTTTCCCTTTTCAGGTTTGTTTCATTTTGCAGATGGCCTATGATGTCAGGCAGGTTAAAATCGTTTGCATCATATACATGCTGACTAGTTTTAAGTTCCTCGGTATTTACACCGCTTCGCTCAATTTTTGTCAGTCCTTTGCTGTATTGGAATCGTGTTTTTCCTGCTATCAGGTTTTCTTTTATTTCCTGTGCGCATTTTTCAATCAGGCTTTCAGGGTCAAAATTTACCCTGAATGTTGTTTTGTATTTTATCCTGTTCCACAGGTTTTTGAAATCTTCGCCTATATACACGGCCTTGTTCAGCCTGATTCTTTTTCTTTCATCAGCGTTTTTGATATTGAGTTTACCTGCTATTTTTTTAAGAACAGAAGTAATTGGTCCTGCATGGGGTTCCAAATCCTGGGGCAGATCAACCTTATCTTCTTTCAAATCTTTGCGTAATGAATCCTGGATTTTCCCTTTATTGTCTATGTATTCTTTTTCAAGCAGATGTTCCCATAATTTTTCCGATGTCTCTGTTCCCAGATATGCGTCATCTCCTGTTTCGGTTTGCATCGGGATATTTGCAAAGCTGTGTTTTTCAATAATTCCGAATTTTATGCCTTCTTCCTGCTCAATCTCTTTTTGCAGCTGCTTTGCAAAGTCTTCATATGATTCATTTGCCATTACAGTCAGGGTGTTTACGTCAAATCCTTGTACACGTTCACCATCCTGATTAACTGCAATACGAAGACCTCTTCCGATCTCCTGGCGTTTTTTTATCACAGATGCTGTTTCATTCAGGGTACATATCTGGAATACATTTGGGTTGTCCCATCCTTCTTTAAGGGCAGAATGTGAAAAAATGAATTTCAGTTTAGAGTCAAAACCGAGGAGTTTTTCCTTGTCTTTCATTATCAGGTTATAGGCGTTTTCATCAGCCAGTGCATTTCCTTTTGTTGATTCTTTAAACCGTCCCTTTCCTGTGGCATCCTTTTTTTTATCAATGGCAAAGTATCCGTTGTGAACCTGCTCTGCAATGGTATCTGTATCTACTTCCTTGAATAATGTATTGTATTTGGGCTTTTTTATAATCTCTTTGTATTCTTCTTCAAACATCAGGGCATATTTGCCTTTTTGCGGATTCCCGTCCTTGTCGTATATGCGGTAGTTTGCAACCTTATCAATGAAAAACAGGCTGAGAACCTTTATCCCTTTTGGCCCAAGCTTTAATTCCTTTTCCAGATGTTCTTCTATGGTCTTGCGAATTTGCAGGCGTTTGTATTCATCTTCATTAACATCCCCTATGGTATGGTTCAGATGGATGATGTCAGGCTTGCTGGTAAAGTCTATGTATTCACTGCCTTTTTCACAATAAATGTCGTTGATTACATATCCGTCATATACATCACGTCCGCCTGAAAGGGTCAGCAGGTCGTCTCCGCTTTTAACCTTCTTTTTTACCCGCTTTACCTTCCCGGTTTTCAGGGCATCAAATTCAATTCGTGCGGAAATAGGACTTTTTTTGTTATCCGTTGACAGGAGTTTTATATATGCCTTGTTATGACCGTCTTTAACATTTATGGAGGCTACTTCAATCTGCTTTACAAGTTTCTGGTCATAGGCATCAATGGAATCAAGTTTGTACATGAGGTTGTACTTGTCTTTATGAGTGGCAGAATAGCGCAGACAGCACAGGGGGTTGAGGGATTTTATAGCCTTTTGGGATTTAGGTGTGGTGTCCACGCTCTGGGGTTCGTCAATAATAACAACAGGGTTTGTGTCCTGAATAAATTCAATGGGTCTGGTTCCGCTCATGCGGTCATTTGCCCGGTGAATGATATTTGCTTTGGTTTCTTTGGACGGGTCTGTAAAACTTTTACGAAAAGCATCAATATTGATAACCATGATCTGTATGGTGTCACTTGTGGCAAAGCTCCTGACCTGGCCGAGCTTCTGGGAGTCATACACAAAATAATCAAAGGGTATGTTATCATACAGGGTTTTAAAATGTTCTTCTGTTATCTGGAGAGCTTTATATACCCCCTCTTTAACTGCTAAGGACGGCACGACAATAATGAATTTTGTAAACCCGTACTGCCGGTTCATTTCAAAGATAGAGCGCAGGTAAACATAAGTTTTGCCTGTTCCTGTTTCCATTTCAACGGTAAAATTCAGATTGTTTTCATCAAGCTTTCCTGTCTGGGCAAGCCCGTTTTTAAGCTGGATTTTCTGAACGTTTTCCAGTATTTCATCTTCCAGCAACTGCAAGCGGTTGCCGATTCCCAGATCGTTCTGCTGGCCTGGGAGTGCCTGCTGTTTATCAAATATCACTGTAAAACTGGTTTTGCATATTTCCTGTCCTTCAAAAAGGGCAGTGATGGAATCAATGGCTTGCTTCTGATAATTCAGATCAGGATTAAATTTTATTTTCATGGAGTTTCCTTATTTTATCCAAAGAGGTACTTTATTGTCATGTAAAAAGGATTGAACCTGCCATTGCTTTCCACTTTGTGAATTCTTCGGGTTCCTCACCTTTAACAATATATTTCATTTGCCGATGATCTCCCTGCGCTTTATCAGAACATCAGCTTTAACAAGTTCAGGGTCTTCTCCGATCAACTGTTTTAATTCCTGAACTTTTTTTCTGGCATTGTCCAGGCTTCCTTTTTGTATGATTTCAAATAATTCATGGAGCATCTTTTTTTCTTCCGAAGGTCTGGCATCAACCATCATCAAATCTTCCAGGATACGGTCTGAGTTTTTACCGTAGGATTCTGAGGGTTGAGAATATGTAATGCCCTGTTTTTCATTTTTCAGTAAAAATATGTTTTCAGGTTTTACATGGCTTAATATCTGGGGGGAATGTGTTGAAATAATAAACTGGCAGCCTGGAAATACCTGTGTGAGTTTGGGAACAATCATTCTCTGCCACTGGGGATGGAGATGAAGATCAATTTCATCAATAAGGATAATGCCTTTTCCCTCAAGGGGTTTTTTTGATTCCGGGTTGGCAATGGCAAGCCTTCTGGCAAGATCGCCTATTAATGCGATCAGGCTTTTTTCACCGTCAGAAAGCTGTTCTATGCGGAGTTCTTCTTTGTTTTTAAATGCTATCATCCGCAAAGGGTTTCTGCCTACTGAGAATCTTTTAAATTCCGGCAGAAAGGATTCAAGGGCTTTTCTTACTGCTTCAAGCTGGGGATCGGGAAATTCAAAGTTTTCAGGCTTAAAAATATCATCCACATATTTCCTGTTTTCATTTTCCAGGTCTTCCCGGTTTCTGAACCATTCAAAAAAATGGCGAAAGTTTGCAGCACCTGTCAGAGCTTCATCAAAGCATTCAAAAAGCTCGAAAGTATGTTTTTGTCGAATGCGAAGGGGAATATCCAGAACATTGCGGTTAACAGGATAATAGGCAAAAACAGGCAGCCCGGTTTGTGGTGCTTTATCCCGGATTGCTGCTGCAAGTTTACTGGTATCACCAAGCCTGGATTTATGCTCGCTGTTTTTGCCTTTGACGTTTTTTGCAATCACCCAGCAATAGTTTGTGTCAGATTCATTAATATTTGCAGTAATTGAACCGCCGGTTTGAGCGTTTCGTATGCTTATTTCAGGGATAGGACGGCCTGACGCATTGTCCCGCTGAATCCTGTTTACAAGCCATGAAAGGGTGATGGCAATTGCGTCAATAATTGTTGATTTTCCTGCGCCGTTTACTCCCACAAATACGTTCAATTGTTTTGACAGGTTTATGGACAGTTTGTTTACGGCTCTGAAGTTACAGAGTTCGATTTTTTTAAATTTCATTGCTGATTACCTTTTTTGAACCACAAATGCACACAGATAGACACAGATAACATCAATATATTTTATTGTCTGAATTTTAAAATTGTTTTCAGGCAACTTTTGCTATAATCTCTGTTTGCCGGTCAATTGAAATAAGCATGTTCTGAATAGATTCTACTGCCGATTCCTCAAAATATAGCTCTCCGCACTGAGTGCATACCCAGGCAGGAATGTCATCAAGTGTCAGATGATAACCTCTTCTATCTACATGAAAAGGTGCGGTTCTTTTCTTCATAATGCCGTTACAATATATGCAATTCATATTTTTTTCCTTGTTTTAAGGTCTTTTTTCCATTGATTATTGTCGGGAATATATGCGGTAATAATAGCAAGATAATCCTTTTTTGGAGAACAGACAACATGGATAAATTTTTTGTTTTCTCCACAGCCGAATACAAGGCAACTGTGGCCTCTTGCATCTTCAGGATAATTTTCAATTATTTCTCCGTAATTAATAACATCTCTGATTTCAGAAGTTTTTATCATTCTGTCAGGTCTTGACATTTGCCTTACAGCATGAGGCAAAAAAAGCATTCTCTTTTTTGCACTCTGACGTATTTTTTCAATTAACTCTGTATATTGATTTGATTTCATCTTATATGCTTATTTCTTTTTGAACCACTGATGCACACAAATTGACATAGATAAAAAATATCCGTGTTTATCCGTGTTCATCTGTGGTTCGTTTTTTTACAGGCTTTTGACATCATCAATGCCGTATTGTTTGAGTATTTGTATAGCATTTGTTTTGACCACATCGTCTTTAAACCCGGAGTCTTTGAATACTACCCGCATGATTTCAGGTTCAAGTTCCTTTTTGAGTCTGCCTATGCCTTCTACTACGTCCAGATTTATTTTTGTATCCAGGCAGATGATTAATGCTCCCATGCCTATTGAATATACGGATTTTTTGGCAATGGTTCTTTTTTCTACGGGTACTGTCAGGTCAATTCCGTATTTGAGGAGGATTTCAAAGAGTACGTCTTCTTCTGTGCGGTCGAGTTTGATGTTGCTTACCGCATCTAAAAGGGAGTCTTCAATTCTGTCTGTATCCGGGTCCCAGGTTTTGATGTTGGAGGAGTCGAGTTTGAATACTTTGAATCCCAGATCAAGGTCAGGATTGATATTGTTTTCATCCATGCCCGGTAGCTGGGTCTGGGGGGCATTTTCTTTTTCTGTCTGTTCGTCTTTGATTTTTTGGATAACCCGGCGGATGCGTTCTTTGCCTATGTCGGCAATGGTTTTGTATCCGGTTTTAAAGGCTTCGGATTTTTCATCGCATGGTTCGGGGAGTTGAACCATTATGAATTTGCAGTTGCCGTTGTCCTCGGTGTTGCGTTGCATGACGGCGTGAGCGGTGGTTGTTGATCCGGCGAAAAAGTCGAGAACAATTTCTTTGGATAGCACATTCCCTACATTTAATATATGATTTATCAGCCTGGATGGTTTAGGTGTATCGAATACAGACCGTGTAAAAAGTGAAAGAATTTCTCGTTTGCCGCTTTGTGTATCACCGGCAATTTTTCTATGCCATAAAGTATCAGGCACAATGCCATCTTTTAATTCTGACAAGAATACTTTTTTTCGAGGTTTATCTAATTTCCCGTTTAGCCCCCACCATAATCTATTTTCATTAAGGTTTTTCTCTGTTTGCTTTTTATCGCACCCCCATACTCTTGATTCAGAGGGGAATACCACATTGCCATTAAAAGGATTTGTTATGGAGTAGTATAAATTTGGCCTTTCAGACCTTGTTTTACCACAAGTATATACAACAGACTGCCAATGTCCTCGAGGATCATTATCGGGATTTTTGTAGTTCTTTAACTGATCGTTATCTCTGGCCAATCTTCCTGGAGTCCATTTTTCTCTATTTTTAACGTAAAGCGATACATAATCATGTGATATGCTTAAAGATTGAGAGTCGTTTTGCTTTGCATATTTTTTGTGCCAAATATTACAAGCGATAAAATTTTCCTCTCCAAAAATCTCATCACAAATTTTCCTCAAATTGGCAACTTCATTATCATCAATGGAGATAAATATAACCCCGTCATCCCGCAGCAAATTCCTTGCCAGTTTCAACCTTGGATACATCATATTCAACCAGTTTGTATGATACCGCCCTGATGTTTCAGCATTGGTTGAAAACTTCCTGCCTTCTGCATCTTTCTGGCCTGTATATGAAAGATAAGTATCCAGATTATCCTGAAATTTATCAGGATAGATAAACTCTTTACCTGTATTATACGGCGGGTCAATATAGATCATCTTGACCTTTTTATGATAACTTTTCTGGAGCAGTTTCAGCACTTCCAGATTATCACCTTCAATAAAAAGATTTTGCGTATTATCCCAGTCCACACTTTCATCAGGACAGGGCCGGAGCGTACCCATAGAAGGCATCTGGGCAATTCTTCCTGCACTGGTTTTGCCGTGCCATGAAAACCGGTAGCGCTCTTCCTGATCTTCCACATAATCCCCAAGTTCAGTCTTGAGCGCATTAAAATCAATCTTTCCTTCAGAAAACGCACCTGGGAAAATCTGTTTCAACTGTTCCATATTTTCTGCCACAATATTCTTACTCTGACCATCTTCAGGTTTCAGTTTTTTCATTTTATCTCCGTTTTTTTTGAACCTCAACTGGACACAGGCAAGAAATAAATCTGTGTCTATCTGTGTTAATCTGTGGTTCCTATAATATATCTTTCATTCCCTGAATCTGCACATCTATCTGTTTTATCTTAATATTAAGCTCAACTTTACGGTTAAACTGGGTCTCGTTTTTTAGTTCATTCCTGAAAGATGTCTGCTCCTGTTCCAAAGCATGAATTGTTTCCAGAACCTTTCTCATGTCTTCCGTACTTTTTTGACCATCCAGTTCAAATTTACCACTGAGTTCAGCACAGTTTAAGGCAACTACCCGTTCAACAAGAGCAGAATAGAATTTGTAAAAATCTGTAAAAGGAAGCTTGTTTATGGCACAGCTTTCCAGAAAAGCCTGCGAAACTTTATCAGGAGATTCAGGATTGAACCAGCCTGTAAAATAAAAAGATTCGGCTGTAATTTTGTTGCTGTCTGCCCAATTGATACGTTTGAGCGCAAGGTTTATCAATACCTGATTTTCATGAACAAATACAAGCATTAAGGGATAGGGAATTGCACGCTGAATAATTTCAGCAATACGCATATAATGATTCTGAGCCTTGAGCGCCACCTGAATAACAGCAACCTCATGATACTCTTTTTCATCATCATCATATTTTGCAATATTAATAGTTTCAGGTTTCAGGCTGTACTGCCAGCGAATGTCACTGATACTTTCGGAAAATATTTTTTTATTTGCAGCAGCTAATGGTGCATTCTCATAAAACAGCTTTTTAAACACCCTGTTTCCAAGAAAACAGGCATTGGGTATTGCAAGAAATTTATAAAAAGCATCTGTCATTTATCTTCTCCGGGTTTGAGAATCATGTAAGCTATGACTTCCACATCATCCATTCCCTGAAAACTATCTTTGGACAAAACCGTACCGCCCCTTGAAAACAGGCTTTCAACACCCTTTTCCTCGCTCTTGCCTGCAATATTATTTACTGCTGTTTCCAGAAGTTTTAAATAGCGGCTCATGTCTTTACCCTGGTCAGTATCCCGGTTAAAGACTTTTACAGCATCTGTATCAACCTGTTTTTTTCCGATACACTGCTTTTTCAGAATATCAAGAACCCGCTTTGACCGGATAAAATTATATTGAATATCTCCATTATCCTTTACATAAACCAGATAATAAGGGGAAAGAGCATTTGAAGAATCTGCCAGCACCCTGCCTTCTTCATCTTTCAGGCAGAAGATAACACCCGGCTCTGCTCCTGATTCCTGTATTGCAGGGTTATTATCAATAGTTCCCACGGAAAAGATATTGGCCGGATTGACTGCCAGCTTCTTCAAATTCTCCTTCATGTATTCCGAAAGATCCATGCGGAAATCATTAAGGGTAAGGTCGGTTATGGAAATACCGGGTGCGTACATCAAAAAATTGTAAAAATAAACATAGATACCCACCAATAAATGTTTAACAGGAAAAAACCAATATTTTTATTTCTGGCAAAAAGTGCATTTTAAAAACAACTACCATAAAGTCTA
>JAUCGD010000451.1 GCA_030377945.1 Desulfobacterales bacterium HSG17
GGTGTAGGAGGCTATGGTTTCAGCATCGCCTAAAGGAATGACTCTTATAAAATATTTTCCTACATTCAGGCCCATGTGAAGGGTTACATCTGTGCCGTTTTGGGTTTCTATGCCGTCTATCTGGTTTTCTCCTGAATCCTTGAATATGCCTATTGCAAAGTTTTTTGTGCTTTCAGGGCAGGAGAAATTCAGTTGCAGGTATTTTGGGGAATCCAGGTTAAAGAAAAAGAAGTCTTTGTCTGCTGTATCTGAAAACCGGGCTGATATGGGAGATGCAGTATTAAAATTTGTGGATGTGTCTGCGGTGTCATTGGGTTCTGTTTCAAGCTGTTTGTTGCTTGGGTTCAGGGATATGGTGAATTGGGCTTTGGCATCTATGTCCAGCAAAGGGATAACCCGGATGGTGTAGGTGTCTGACGGGTATGCACCTTCAAGACTTACCGGGGCATGTTCCGGGCAGTCCACAGTGTCAATCACGGTTCCGGTACTGTTTAATAATTCCATGCGGTATTTTGCCTGATCGCCTGAAGGGGTCAGATCAATCTTAACAGCCTGGGGTTCTGAAAGGGTGAAGGTGAACAGGGATTCATCCTGAAAATTGTTTATAACACTCTGGGCTGTGCCTCCCATGCTAAGTGGCATAGTTGTTTTGGCAGAAAGGGTTTCCTGGATTTTATAGGTGATTATGTAAGGGTTGGTTTCGTCAATGTCTCCGGCTGATGTGGCTTTTACATAATAGGTTCCAGCACTGAGGCCCAAGGGGAAAATAAGGGGTTTTCCGTTTATTGATGTTGTTGATGCCATGAGGGTTTCTGATGAATCCAGGATTTCTATGTTTAAATCTGCGGTAGTACTTTTGGATAGAAAGCCTATGTCTATAATTGAATCTGATGGCAGGATTATTTTGAAATAGTCGGTGTCAGTTTCAAAGGGAATAGTGGCTTCGTAAAAAGTTCCTTCGGTTATGAAAAAGGATTGGGCTGATGTGTTGTTGGATTCGGCTTCCATTGCTTCAGGAGTGGTGTAAACGAAAAGGCCCTTTGTGTAGGAGTTTCCCATAAAGGTTGTTGAAACGTTTACCCATCCGTTTTGAAGGCCGGTAAGAATGCCATATTTACTAACCGAAGCGGTGGAAGTATCCGATGTTGACCATGCAGCTTCAATAGGGATAATCCCGTCTGTATATTGTCCATTCAGTATGACAACGAATTTAGCAGGAGTTACAGTGTGTTCAGTTGTCATCCATGCATTTTGAGGCTCACAGATGAAAAACAGACTTTGGGTATTGCCTTTATCCGGTTCATTGATTGGTTCTATTTTTAGGGCGCAGTTAAATGATTCTGGACCGGATACTGTCAAGGTATAGGTTCCGTTATTTTCTGTGCTTTCTGCTATTGTTTCAAAAGTTCCTTTTTTGCCGCCTTGACGGGAAAGGGAAATTCTAACATTTTCCTGAATGAATTGTGTTTTCCATATAATAACCTTTTGCTCTCCAATATGCCATCTGTCTCCCTGGGCAGGAGATAGAATAATCAAATGGTCTAATATTACAGACTGTCCACCACGAACAGCGCGAACATAATAGAAGTCCGTCTCACCAATGCCAATGTCACTATCGAAAAATACAGGCCACGCAATACTCGCGCTATCAATGCTTTTTGTAGACGTCCAATAATAGGAAGGTAGAGTATTTGGAAAATAATTCGTATCAATAATAGGGCTATCTTGTGTATTATCCACAAGAGAAATCAATTCTTTTATATCAGGCAGTCGCCAATCATCATACTCTCCATGAACCAGAATTTCACAATGGCTTAAGGCGTTCGACCAAGTCATTTCTCCATCAGTTGACTGTTGCCACATCAGTCCTGTTGTCGTATCTGTTACTGTACTGTCATTATTATTTATCAAATGAGCAGATGATTTAGACTGTCCACCGCGAACAGCGCGTACATAGCAGCTTTCATCTTTATAGATGTTGGTGTTAGTACCGCCATAAAAGTACACGTACCAAGCATCAGCCGTAGTGGAGAGTGTAGTAGACGACCAATAAGCAGACGATATAGTATTTGGGAAATATTTGGTGTCAATAGCTGGATTAATTCTTCCATAATTTGCAATTAATCGGAGTTCCTCCTTGGTTGGCATTCGCCAATCAGGTAAATCCCCGAAATTTTCAATATTCAGAGCATTAATAAAATCCTCAGTATCAGTGCCATCTCCTGGCGTCCCCGCATCCCCACCATTTGTCTCAGGATTACTATCATACCATGTATAAGTATTATCCGCATCATGAGGATTGGAATAATCCTGTACCCCGTCCTTATTCTGCTTCACTTCCCATATCAACCCGGTCACATTATCACGCACCATGACCCAGCTTGCGGCATCATCAGGCAGGTCATTACCGCTGGCATCCAGCTTGGTGTATGAGGGCGGGTTAATGAGGTAATTGCCGTCCTGGCCGTAGAAGGGTTCACCGGGCTGGGGACAGGGGATTTCCTGGGTGTTGTCATAGCACTTGGTCTGGCCTGTGTCGGGTATGGGCCAGGCAAAGATGTTAAAGGTTAATGTCATAATCAGGATGATTGACAGTGTTGTTATTTTTGTTGCTTTTTTCACTGTGTACCTCCTTTTTGATTTGAACTGTGATTGGTCTGATTTATGTGGTGGGCTATGATTCAAGAAGCTTTTAATTTTGCTGATTAAATCATGTCATAAGATAAAACATTTTTATCATAGTA
>JAUCGD010000452.1 GCA_030377945.1 Desulfobacterales bacterium HSG17
GTTCTTCAGTTTCCATTTCAGTTTCAGGCTCTTCAATTTCCATTTCAGTTTCAGGTTCTTCAGTTTCCATTTCAGTTTCAGGTTCTTCAGTTTCCATTTCAGTTTCAGGTTCTTCAGTTTCCATTTCAGTTTCAGGTTCTTCAGTTTCCATTTCAGTTTCAGGTTCTTCAGTTTCCATTTCAGTTTCAGGTTCTTCAGTTTCCATTTCGGTTCCAGACTCTTCAGTTTCCATTTCGGTTCCAGACTCTTCAGTTTCCATTTCGGTTCCAGACTCTTCAGTTTCAGATTCTTCAGTTCCAGACTCTTCAGTTTCAGACTCTTCAGTTTCAGATTCTTCAGTTTCAGATTCTTCAGTTTCAGATTCTTCAGTTTCAGATTCTTCAGTTTCAGATTCTTCAGTTCCAGATTCTTCAGTTTCAGATTCTTCAGTTTCTGTATTATTTCCTTCAGATTGCTTTAATTTATCAGCAGAGTTTGTCTTTTTTATTTTCTCAGATTCATTTTTTTCTTCCTTTGAAGGCGTAGAGAGAGCTTCATGAAGTTTTGGCATGGTTAGAAAAGACTCTTCAAGCATCAGTTCAATTTCATCAGGCAGAACAGACTCAGGAATTGTGGGAGACGCCCCTTTTGTTATGATTGTCTTCATATAACTATCTAACTTAATTCCTTGACCTAATAAATTTTCAACCCATAAATCAGCTTCAAGAGTTATTACTTTTGTCATTAGAGCTGATTCAACTATAAATTCAGTTCCTCTTACTCCGACAACTGCTGTTTTTGTCCTGACTTCAAATTTGGATTTATTATATCCAGACAGTTTTTTTACTAAAAAATGGGCCTTTCCTATCAGCAAGTTCAAAAAAGAACTCCGCACCTTTTCTTCCGGTCTATATATTGATTCGCTGAAAATAAGTTTTGTAGCGGAGGCGATATTAACCGTACTTCCATCCTTCAATTCAATTCTTATACGCCCGTCAGGCTGAGAAATAATTGTATCTTTTTCATAAATATCAAAACCGGCTGCTGTCTTGTACCCAATTTTATTGTTATCCGAATGTATAATAACAACCTGTCCTGAAACCTCCCGAACTATTCCTGCCACTGCCTGGCTGCTGCTTTTATATTTATCCTGAATTGTTATTCCGTCAGGCATCAGGGGCTCTGCATATGCATTTATACTTGTTAATATGCAGAGTAAAACAGCACTCAAAATATATATATGTTTTTCTTTAATTAAATTCATTTTTATCCTCCCATGAGCTATTAATTATTAATTAGTAGCTTGCCATTAATGAAAATGTAAACATGTTTTTATTATATTCTTCAGCACTGATATTAGAGTCCTTTTTTGTATAATCATAATCAAAAGAGCCTTTGAGCCAGTCATAATAAATCTTTCTGGAAAAAGATATATTTCCTGAGTATTTTTTATAATCTTTTGAAGCGGAATATTCTAAATCAATTTTATTATAGTCTCTTTTATAGTATTTTCCCTGGATACCAAGTTTTAATTTCCAGGGAAGTCGAAAAGAAACGCCAATATTTGCTTTAATCTGGTCATAATATTCATGTGCATTAGTTGCTGTGATATCTTCGTATCCTATACCAGCAAAAACAAGTCCTAATTGTTGAGGAAGAGAATAATACCCATTGACAGAGATTGCATTTGCATGACCGTCTTTATCGTCATTTTTTGCATAGTCACTGATAGTGTAACTGTATGTTAAACCAGTCTTGAAGTGTTCATTAATATCCCAGCTGACACGGGGTTTTAATTGATGACGTGTCATATAGCTTTTTGAATCAAGCTGATATTTTGAAGGTGAGTAATCAAAATCAAATGAAAAATCATTAAGCTGATATTTTGCAAAAGCATTAAATATATTTGCTGAAAGATCATATTGACTTAGATCTGAATACCATGTTCCGTAATAACTATATCCTGCACCAGCCTGGTAATTTTTTTTATTAAGAAACTTATAAGAACCGGAAAAAAGAGCAATGCTGATAAAATCATTTTCACCTGATGCAGATTCATCATCATCATTCACAAGTGTTACATTGTCATCAAATCTGCCGCTTAATTTCAATAAAACAGTATAAGGTTTAAGAAGTACTTTCCTTTGTTTGTCAGTTAATTCTATCAGTTTTTTTGCATTAAGCCCAAGTTTTTTGCTTTTAGCATTTTTTTCAACATACCTGAACTTTTCTGCTGCTTTATCAAATTCCCATTTTTTTAAATAACACATTCCTGCATTAAGATAAGCGCTGTTAATAACATCTTTTTTTCTTACTGCTGATTTTGATTCTTCAATAGATTCCTCAGCTTCAGTACACCGCTCCAGTTTGCAAAGGCTTAAGCTTAAATAATATTGAGCGCTCGAATTAAAAGGATCTCTTTTAACAACCTGGGCAAAAAGTTTTGAAGCTGTGGCATAATCTGCCATTCCATAATATGAACGTCCCAGGAAATATGTCAGCTTTTTTGTAGCTGGTTTTAGCTTCCTGACTATTTGAAAATATTTTAAAGCAAGGTCATAATTTTTCATTTTCAAATATGTCATTGCCAACAGCTTGTTGAATTTATGCTTACCAGGTGCTGCCTCAACTGCTGCTTTTAAATTCTTTTCTGCTTCAAGATATTTTCCTGCCTTGAAACTTGCAGCACCTGAGTTATAATAAATCTGCCCTTTTTTTTGGGTATCTGTTTTATTTTGAGCCTGAACTGGAAAACAGATAGAC
>JAUCGD010000453.1 GCA_030377945.1 Desulfobacterales bacterium HSG17
GTTTAACTTGTTTATCACTCTTGTATTTATTACAGGATATAACAATCTTGAATATAACTGGCAGTGGTACAGGGTTAAAGCCTTTTTATTTGTATTTGAAAATGGACATTTCACAAAGGGTCTGTTAATTGAAGGACTTCTAATTACCCTTAAAATTTCTGGTGTCAGTCTTGTCCTTGCTTTGATTGTCGGTGTTTTATCTGCTTTTGCAAGGCTTTCTTCGTCTCCTGTGCTCAAATTTGTCTCCTATTTTTATGTTGAAACCATTAGAAATACACCTCTGCTTATCCAGATATTTTTAATGTATTTTGTGATTGCACCTGTTTTTAATATTTCAGCTTTTTATTCTGCTGTCATTGCACTGAGCCTGTTTGAAGGTGCATACTCTTCAGAGATTATCCGATCAGGCATTATCAATATTCCAAGGGGTCAGTACGAAGCAGCCCAGAGTATTGGTTTAAGTGTGCCTGGCATTTATATAAAAATTATTATCCCCCAGATGCTTCGTTCAACTCTTCCCATGCTTGCAGGACAAAGCGTCTCTTTAATAAAAGATTCAGCCCTTGTCAGCACAATTTCCATTTATGACTTAACAATGCAGGGACAAAGAATTGTTTCTGAAACATTTTTGACTTTTGAAATCTGGTTTACTGTGGCATTATGTTATCTAATTATTACAGCAAGTCTTTCACTTTTTATAAGACAGTTTGAAAATTTGACACAAATAAACAATTAGAAAGGAGAAACCATGAAGAGAATCTTTTGTTTGAGTTTAATACTGTTGTTTTTTATGGGCAGTGCCGGTTTTGCCCAGGAGAGTGTTCTTGAAAAAATTCAGAAACAGGGTGTTATCAGGGTAGGGATGTCCACATTTGTACCCTGGGCAATGAAAGACAAACAGGGAAGGCTTACAGGGTTTGAAATAGATGTTGCAAAAAAACTTGCCAGGGATATGGGTGTAAAAATTGAGTTTGTTCCAACTGCCTGGTCAGGTATTATCCCGGCACTTTTAACCGGCAAGTTTGATGTGATTATTGGCGGTATGGGCATTACACCTAAACGAAATTTAAAAGTCAATTTTACTATTCCCTATGATTATTCCGGTATGTCCATGGTTGCCCATAAAGTCAAAGCCAGAGGTTTTTCTTCTTTAGATGATTTTAATAAAAGCAGTGTAACTCTTGCAGCCCGCATGGGAACAACGGCTGAGCAGGCAGCAAAAAAATATATGCCCAAGGCAAAATTAAAATTGTTTGAAAATGAGAGCCAGGCCCTTGCAGAGTTAAATCTCGGGCGTGTCCACGCCGTTATCTCTTCTGCACCCATGCCAGTCTTCCATGCTTTAAAATATCCTGAGAAATTATTTGTTCCCCTCAAGGAAAATTTTACAAAAGAACCAATTGGATTTGCCATTAAAAAATCAGACCATGATACTCTTAATTTTCTTAATAACTGGATTTTAAATATGCATGCAAGCGGGTTTTTAAAAGAGACAAAAGCATACTGGTTTGAATCAAAAGAGTGGGAACCCCTTGTTAATTAACAAGATGTCAACTAATAAAATGTCAATTAATAAGATATTAACTAAATAAAAGTTAACCAGTAACATGTTAGCCAATAAATCTTTAAAATTTTCAATTGTAGATATTGCAGTGATTGTTTTTATCATTGCTGCAGTATCTATATTTTTTTTAAGGATGAACAGTGTTCTTGAATATAACTGGAAATGGAGTGCTATTCCCAATTATTTCTTTTTCTGGGATGAGCAGGCAGGGAAACTTAAAGCCAATATTCTTGTCACAGGTTTTATCACCACCATTAAGCTTAGCATCTGGTCAACCTTGATCGGGTTTTTCCTCGGGACAATATCCGGTGTCATGGGCGCAAAAGGCTCTTTTGAGCAAAGATTTATCAGCAGGGTTTATGTTGAAACCATCCGTAATATCCCGTCCCTTGTGCTGGTTATAATTTTTTATTATTTTGTCTCCAGCCAGCTGCTGGATATGCTGTACCTTGACAGATGGCTGAGAAACAGCAGCGAGAGTATCCAGCAAATAACAGGATTTTTCTTTGCAGGACCTGGTCAGATCAACACTTTTCTCTCTGCTGTAATTGCTCTTGGTCTTTATGAAGGTGCCTATGTTTCCGAGATTGTTCGCGGCGGGATTAATTCAATACCAGAGGGTCAATGGGAAGCATCGTTTTCCATTGGTTTGTCAAAAACAAAAGCATTTTTGCTTGTAATTTTACCCCAGACTTTCAGAAAGGTTGCATTTCCCCTTGCTGGCCAATTCATATCCACCATAAAAGATTCTGCCATTGTATCTGTTATCTCTATCCAGGAGTTGACTTTCCAGGGCATGGAGCTAATGGCTGCCACATTCCTAACTTTTGAAATCTGGATTACAATTACAGTGCTTTATTTTATTTTGACCTTTAGTATCTCCAGTATGGTTGCTTTGCTTGAAAATAGATATGCCCTGAAACAATAACTCTTTTGAAACAATAATTAATAAGGATAATGAAGTGAGCGCATACAAAATAGATAAAACAATTTTTTCAGATCTTGCAGCCTGTGATCCTGAAGATGTGGTTTTACGAACCAACTGTAGATTTGACAAGGCAGACCACCAATATTTTGTAAATATATGGGGACATGAATATTGTGTTGATTTAAAAAAATATGAAGTCAGGCCTCAAGAAACAGGCTTTAAAACATATCAGGATTTTTTATATCTGTT
>JAUCGD010000454.1 GCA_030377945.1 Desulfobacterales bacterium HSG17
AAGAAGTCTTTAAATGCCTCTTAATAAAGGTTATAACATGGACACAACAGATCAGATAGCAAACCCGGCAAAAGACCCGGTACAAAACCAGGTACAAGACCAGTTACAAAATCAGACGGCCAATACAAGTCAACCAGGGCCGGAAGACACAGCGGCAAAGAAAAACGCCCTGCAAGCTTCTGTTAATATTTCATACCGTTTAAAAGAAATGGCACAGAAATTTCCACATAAACGGGCAGTTGTATATCCTGTGGGATGGGATGAAAACGGCAGGGTTGCATATACACACCTGACATTTATGCAGCTTGACAGAGAATCGGACTGCCTTGCCCACGGCCTGGAACATGCAGGAATCACACGGGGAACAAAAACCATATTAATGGTAAAACCAAGCCTTGAATTCTTTGTACTTACCTTTGCCATGTTTAAAACAGGTGCTGTTCCTGTTATAGTTGATCCTGGAATGGGCCGAAAGAGAATGATCGAATGTCTGAATGAGACCAAAGCAGAAGCTTTTATAGGAATCCCCCTTGCTCATGCTCTCAGACGTTTTTCCCCGGGAAGTTTTAAAAGTGTCAAAACCTGTGTAACTATTGGCAGGCGCTGGTTCTGGGGAGGCTATACCTTAAAACAACTGCTGTCAATATCCTGGGACAACTATACCCCGGCCCAAACAACTTCAGATGAAACAGCAGCTATTTTGTTTACTACCGGAAGCACAGGCCCTGCCAAAGGTGTAGTTTATACCCACGGCATTTTTGACGCACAGGTTCGACACATTCAATCAAGCTTCAACATAGGCCCTGATGAAGTTGATCTGCCAACCTTTCCCTTATTCTCTTTATTTGATCCTGCCCTGGGAATGACAGCAGTTATTCCTGATATGGACCCTACCCGGCCTGCAATGGTTGATCCTGAAAAAATCATTGAAGCAATTATTGACCAGGGTGTCACCAATATGTTTGCATCCCCTGCTTTATTAAACTGCGTGGGTGCATACGGCAAAGCTGAAGAAATAAAACTTCCTTCCATGAAACGGGTAATAAGTGCGGGAGCACCTGTAACTCCGGCCAATATTGAACAGTTTACTAATCTGCTCACAGGAAATGCTGAAATTTTCACACCCTACGGCGCAACCGAAGCCATGCCTGTTCTTTTCATTGGCAGCAGAGAAATTTTAAATGAAACCCGGAAATTCAGTGAAAAAGGTTATGGAATGTGTGTAGGCAGACCGGTTACAGGCATTTCAGTTAGAATTATTAAAATCAGTGATGACCCCATAGAAACCTGGTCGGAAAAACTGACAGTTGGAGCTGGTGAAATAGGCGAGATAGCTGTCAAAGGAGATATTGTTACAACACAATATCATGACCGTCCTAAAGAAGAATCCCTGTCAAAAATTAAAACCGGGAAAGAAATATGGCACCGCATGGGGGATCTTGGGTGGAGAGACAACAAAGGCCGTATATGGTTTTGCGGTCGTAAAAGCCACAGGGTAATTACGGAAAACGGTTCAATGTTTACCATACCCTGTGAGGCAATCTTTAACCGCCATCCTTCTGTATTCCGCAGTGCCCTGGTAGGTGTTGGCGCTCCCCCCAGACAAAAACCCGTTATCTGCATTGAACTTACAAAAGGCGGCAAGGAAGTTGATAAAGATGCCTTAAAACAGGAGCTGCTTAATCTGGCAGCCAAAAACCAGATGACAGAAGATATAAAAACCCTTCTGTTCCATGACGGCTTCCCTGTTGATGTTCGCCATAACTCAAAGATTTTCCGTGAACAGCTTGCAGAATGGGCCTCTTAAACGCTGAAAAAATTATAGTAACAGGCGGAGGCGGTTTTCTGGGAAAAGCCATTGTGCGCCGACTTGTGAAAAAAGACCGGAAGGTTGTGAGTTTTTCCCGTAGATTTTATCCTGAACTTGAAAAATTAGGTGTTGAACAGATCCAGGGGGATATAAGCGACAAAAATGCTGTGGAACAAGCTTTCAAAGGTGTAGATCTGGTATTTCACACAGCAGCAAAACCCGGAGTATGGGGAAATTATTCTGTTTATTACAATACCAATGTTAAAGGAACAATAAATGTTGTTTCAGCCTGCCTAAAACATAAAATTTCAAGACTGATTCACACCAGTTCTCCAAGTGTGGTCTTTGACGGCACTGACATGGAAGGTGTGAATGAATCTGTGCCCTGCCCTTCGGAATTTCATGCACCCTATCCACAAACCAAAGCCCTGGCAGAACAGGAAGTTATCAAAAGTACCGAAAACGGACTTAAGGCCATAATTCTGCGTCCGCACCTCATATGGGGGCCTGAAGACAATCACCTTGTCCCAAGAATTATCAAGAGATATAAAAGCCTTAGAATTGTTGGAACCGGAAAAAACCTTGTTGATACCATTTACATAGATAATGCAGCAGATGCCCATATCCTTGCTGCTGAAAAACTTGAAACAAATCCCGAACTTTCAGGAAATATCTATTTCATAAGCCAGGATGAACCCATTCCTCTCTGGGATATGGTAAATGCAATCCTTAAAGCAGGAGGCAAGCCCTGTGTAACACGTTCCATTTCCCAAAAAACAGCCTTAACACTAGGCACAATTTTAGAATTCATTTATAAATTCTTCAACATTAAAAGCGAACCGAGAATGACCCGATTTATAGCTGCTGAACTGGCAACAGCCCACTGGTTTGATATAAGTGCAGCAAAAAATGACCTGGGATTTTA
>JAUCGD010000455.1 GCA_030377945.1 Desulfobacterales bacterium HSG17
TGGAAGATTTAAGATATAAATCAAAATTTTTATCCTATGCTCCGGCTCTTACCATTTCAGCTCTTACCGGACAAAGATGCCATAAAATTCTGGATGAAGTTATTAAAATTCACAGGGAATATTGTCACAGGATCAGTACAGGCGTGTTAAATCGTATTATTGAAGATGCTGTTTACAGGTCAGAGCCTTCACTGCATAAAGGCAGAAGGCTGAAGTTTTTTTATTCAACCCAGGTCGCCTCAAAACCGCCCTGTTTTGTCTGTTTTGTTAACTACTCCAAGGCTGTTCATTTTTCCTATAAACGATATTTGATCAATCAACTGCGCCAGATGATTCCTCTTAAGTATACGCCCATTAAACTCTATTTCAGAGAAAAATCAGGAAAAATTGATTTTTCCGGTAAAACTCGGGAGAGCGAAAGAATTTTTCAAAAGAAGAAAAGACATCTTGCAAAAAAACAGAAACAGAGAAAGGCACAAAGCAAAAGTAAAAGAAAAAGAGATTCAGGAAAATAATACTTTTAAGTTTTAAATTTTGGATGGACTAATACACAATGGATCTTTTTGAATCCCAGAATGATTTAAATCAATCTTCAAGCCGTCCCCTTGCTGACAGGATGCGCCCTAAAAATCTTGATGAGCTTGTGGGGCAGGGGCACCTGACTTCCCAGGGAAGCCTGCTTCAAAAAGCCATTAAAGATGATAGATTGTTCTCCATTATTCTGTGGGGTCCTCCAGGATGTGGAAAGACAACACTGGCAGGTATAATTGCCAATGAAACAAAATCTGAGTTTGTACAGATTTCAGCGGTGCTGTCAGGTGTTAAAGATATCCGCATGATAATCAAGCAGGCGAAAGAGAGAAGGGCGTTATATAAAAAACGTACCATACTTTTTGTGGATGAAATCCATAGATTTAACAAGGCTCAGCAGGATGCATTTCTTCTTCATGTGGAAAAAGGTCTGATCACACTTGTTGGAGCCACCACTGAAAATCCCTCCTTTGAAATTATTCCTGCTCTTGTTTCAAGATGCAGGGTTTTTACATTAAAAAGCCTTGAAACAAAAAATATATTAACGATTTTACAACGAGCTCTGTCAGATTCTTCCAGTGGATTGAATTGTAAGCAGGAAAGGGTATCTCTCGATGCATTGAAACATATTGCAAAGGTTTCTGATGGTGATGCCAGGATAGCTTTAACCAATCTTGAGACAGCAGTGCTGCATTTTGTAAATCAAGATCAGATTGATATCAAGGATGTTGAAACAGCCATAGAAAAAAAATCATTATTGTACGATAAGGCAGGCGAAGAACACTACAACCTTATTTCCGCCTTTATCAAAAGTATGAGAGGAAGTGATCCTGATGCTGCAGTTTACTGGCTTGAACGTATGCTCATGGCTGGAGATGACCCCTATTATATGCTGAGAAGAATGATAAGGTTTGCCAGTGAGGATATCGGCATTGCAGATCCCGGGGCATTAACCATGGCTCTGAATGCCAGTGATTCTTTCAGGCTTCTTGGGCATCCTGAAGGTGATATCGCACTTTTTCAGGCAGCCATTTATCTTTCTACTGCCCCCAAGAGCAATGCGGTTTATAAAGCCTGTAAGCAAGTTAAAAAAACAATTAAGCAAACAGGCTATTCATCGGTTCCTCTTCACATCAGGAATGCACCCACAAAATTGATGAAAAACCTGAATTACAGCAAAGGCTACAAATATGCCCATGACTACAAGGATGGTTTTGCCGTCCAGTCCTATATGCCCGATGACCTCATAAATCAGCACTTTTATTCCCCCACCGATCGTGGATATGAAAAAAATGTCAAGCAGAGGCTTGAAGCCTGGTTCAAATTAAAAAATCAAAAATAATAATCTGGAAAAAACATGATTCTCAATATTTGCCATAAAATATAACCATAACCCGGCGTGTTCGCCTTGCGGTCGCGTGGTTGGAACTTGCAATTCCCTGTTAAACAAAATAGGTTAGATAAGCCAACCTTACAATAGTTAAAAATACTACTATCAGAAAAATAGGACGAATGAATCCAACACCTTTTTTTATAGCAAGATTTGAGCCTACACGAGCTCCCATAATTTGACCCGCTGCCATACAAAACCCTGCGGAATATAGCACTTTACCACCAATAATAAATACAGTCAGAGCCACGATGTTACTGGTAAAATTCATAATCCTTGTAATACCTGAAGCTTTTTTCATGTTCAACCCCAAAAGGCTCAATAGGGCTGCTGTCCAAAAAGACCCGGTACCCGGACCGAAGAAACCGTCATAAAAGCCCAAGCCAAGACCAAACAATAAAAAAAACAGACGTTGAGGTATCCTTGGATTGGTGGAAACATGACCAAGGTCTTTTGACAAAAGGGTATAAATAAAGACAAAAAGCAAAAGCACGGGAATCAACTCTTTAATAAACCCAGCCTCCATATGCTGGATTGTCATAGCGCCCAGGACGGCTCCGATAAGAGTATACAAAATGCCGGATAAGCTTTCGTTGAATTTAACCACACCTTTTTTAATATAATTATAAGAAGCAGAAAGAGTACCGAAACTTCCTTGTAACTTATTTGTTCCCAAAGCAATATCTGGAGGAAGACCTACTGAAAAAAGTACAGGCAGCGCAATCAATCCCCCACCTCCAGCAATAGAATCCACAAAACCTGAGCATAATCCGGTTATAAACAGCAGGATATAAATTTGAATTGTCAGATCTAT
>JAUCGD010000456.1 GCA_030377945.1 Desulfobacterales bacterium HSG17
GTGTTTCCCAGTCTGTCCCTATCATGTCAGCTTGTCCGGAAAGCAATGCAGCATAACGGGTTTCATGATCTAATACCATTAAAAAAACGATTCCATCCAGGTATGGTTTGCCTTTTTGCCAGTAATCTGTATTTTTTGTCAATACAATGCGATCGCCTCTTTTCCATTCCTTGAAAATAAACGGACCTGTGCCAACAGGTGAATGGTTTTGAATACCTTCTTTAACAGCTTTGGGTGATGGTATCGGAGAAATGAATCCCTTTGGATTTGTCAGGATTGCTGTAAAAGGCAGCCAGGCATGCTGCAATTTAAATTGCACTTCATAATCTCCAATTTTTTCCACCGCTAATATAGGTTGGAATACAATTCTGGAAATTATTCGATTTTCCGGATCCAGGATACGCTTCCAGTGAAAAACAACAGCATCAGCATTAAATGGAGTTCCATCATGGAATTTCACTCCTTTTCTAAGTTTGATCGTCCATATTTTCCCATTCTGCGATGGTGTGGCTGACAGACCCAGGACCGGAATAAGTTCACCTTTTGGCCCAAGGTCAAAGAGTGTCTCCATTACCCGGTGACCGGCATCAGCACCAACACCGAATGGAGCCCTGCTCTTAATGACATCAAACCCCCCATCACCACCCCATGAGATTATGCGTAACGTACCACCGTATTTAGGTTTATCCTCCTGGGCAGAACAAATTCCCATTGCCATGATTTGAGATCCAAAAACAAGGGCTACAAACAGAGTAATTTGTAATACTTTTGTTTTGTTTCTACTTTTTTCCATGTTTAATTCCTCCTTTTTAAATTGATTAATAGATATTTCTCTGCTGTTGCCAAATTCCTCAGAAAACAAGCACCTTCAACTATATGGAAAATGGCATGCAACTTTGTGCTCTGGTTCAATTTCATTCAATTGGGGTTGTTCTTGGGAACATAAGTCTTGCGCCCGGGGACACCGGGTACGAAACCTGCATCCAGATGGTGGATCTACAGGAGAAGGCATTTCTCCCACCTTGATTTTTATTTTGTCTGGAGACCATCGAGGATCGGGTCTTGGGATAGCACTTAGCAGTGCTTCAGTATAGGGATGAAGATGAGCATGATATAATTTCTCAGACGGAGCTTGTTCGCAAAGTTTGCCCAGATACATGACAGCTATCTTGTCACAGACATTCTTCACCACGGCAAGGTCATGAGATATAAACAACATGGTGAGCTTGTAATTTGTCCTCAAGATCTCCAGCAAATTAATAATCTGAGCCTGAACTGATACATCAAGAGATGAGACAGGTTCATCGCAGATTAGAAGTTCCGGGCCTGCCATCAAAGCCCTTGCAATTTGTACACGCTGGCACTGTCCTCCTGATAACTGAAATGGATAATAATTAATATTTTGGAGTTCCATACCTACAGATGTCATCATTTCCAGTGCTCGAAGAGTCCGTTCTTTTCGGTTTGATTTTCCAATAACTTTAAGGGGCGCTGCAATTGTATCAATAATTTTACGTCTGGGATTTAGCGATGCAACCGAGTTTTGAAAAACCATCTGAAACTGTGGCCTTAGTTCTCTCAAACGCTTTTTAGTAACACAGGTCAGATCCTCGCCTTTAAAATAAATCTTTCCTGAAGTCGGTCTTGTAAACAGCATTATAGCCTTGGCAATAGTTGATTTTCCACACCCTGATTCACCGACAAGCCCTAATGTTTCTCCCTTATTTATATGAAAACTGACGTTGGAAACTGCATGAACTTTTTGTCTACGACCTGTATTAAAGCTAACTGTCAAGTTCTTTACAGAAAGTAAGTTTTTTTCAATCATCTTTGTTCTCCCAATGGGTACCAGCAGGCAAAAAGATGATTTTTTTTTGAGTCGGATCTTAACAATGGTTCTGCCTTTAAGCATCGTTTCTGAACATGGGAACACCGTGGTGCAAAAGAGCAACCTCTGGTTGGATTTAGCAAGTCCGGAGGATTACCATCAATGGTCGTTAGTGTTGTATGAGGCGGGCTATCAAGATTTGGAATTGACTCCATCAAGGCACGTGTATATGGCATACGCATATTAGTGAAAAGATCAATTGTCGGTGCCTGCTCAACAATTTTACCTGCGTACATGACAGCAATTTCAGTAGCTCTGCCAGCGACTACTCCCAGATCATGAGTGACCAGAATCATTGACATCTTTTTTTTAAATTGCCTGGAACCCAAAAGATTTAAAATTTCTGCCTGAACCGTGACATCAAGTGCTGTTGTAGGTTCATCAGCAATCAACAATTTTGGATTGCATGAAAGCGCAATTGCTATAGCCACCCGTTGGCAAATTCCCCCTGACAATTGATGAGGATATTGATAAAAGCGTTGTTCAGACATTGGGATACCGACTGATTTCATAAGATCTATTACTTTTTTTCTGGCTTGCTTACGATTCAATCCCATATGGTGCAAAAATGGTTCTGCAATCTGTTTCCCAATTTTCATAACTGGATTGAGACTTGAAATGGGATCTTGAAAAATCATGGCAATCTTTCGACCCCTGAGTTTGTTAAGCTCTTTTTGAGAAAGCCTTTCAAGGTTCTCATATCCATTAAATTGGATACAAGAATCTTTGGACACAACTGCAGTTCGTGGCAGCAATCTTAAGATAGATTTACAAAGAATGCTCTTGCCTGATCCTGATTCACCAACCAATCCCAGCGTTTTCCCCTCCTCAAGATTGAAGGA
>JAUCGD010000051.1 GCA_030377945.1 Desulfobacterales bacterium HSG17
CTTTGATCCAGAATGGATTGATATATGGCCTGCCTGATTTTTCTAACCCACCTGCGATAAATCAGTGAAAAAAGGGACTTATCCTATAAATGAAAAACTTTTAATCTTTAAAATATTATAAACTCATTAATTACACTTGACAAATAACTTATTCCTTATTATCTATTCTCTTTTATATAAAATTGATGCTTATTTGATTTATATGTCATTGACATATTATGGTAAACAATAATGTAACTTACTGAAAGGAGACAGAAACACATGTCTAATTTGATTCCTCCCCATGGCGGAAAAGGCCTGACCATTTGCTTGCTCGAAGGAGCTGAACTGGATGCTGAAAAGAAAAAAGCCGAAGGTTTGAAAAAACTTGACATCTCTACCCGTGCCCAGGGTGATCTTATAATGATGGGTATCGGCGGATTCAGCCCTCTTACCAGCTTCATGACCAAAGCAGACTGGAAAGGCGTTTGTGAAAATTTTCAATTGGCAGACGGCACATTCTGGCCTGTACCTGTAACTCTTGATACAGATGATGACAGTATTAATACAGGTGATGAAATTGCACTGGTAAGCGAAGGTGAAATTTATGCCACCATGCAGGTAACAGAAAAATATGAAATGACCGACGCTGATAAGACCTGGGAATGTGAAAAGGTTTATATGGGCGAAGGAACTCCTACTGCTGAAGAGTTCTGGAAGATTGCAAAAGATGATCATCCTGGTGTACAGATGGTTATGAATCAGGGTAAATTCAACCTTGCCGGTCCTGTTAAAGTTCTCAGCGAAGGTGAATATCCAACCAAATATGCCGGTATCTACCAGAGACCTGCTGAATCCCGCAAAATATTTGATGACAAAGGCTGGAATGAAGTTGCAGCCCTTCAGCTCAGAAACCCCATGCATCGTTCCCATGAATACCTGGCAAAGATTGCTGTGGAAGTATGTGACGGTGTTTTTATTCATTCCCTGGTTGGAAACCTGAAACCCGGTGATATTCCTGCTGAAGTACGTGTTAAATGTATTGACAGCCTGGTTAAAAATTATTTTGTCGAAGATAAAGTTGTTCAGGGCGGTTATCCCCTGGATATGCGTTATGCAGGTCCCAGAGAAGGCCTCCTTCATGCAACCTTCCGCCAGAACTATGGCTGCTCACGTATGATTATTGGTCGTGACCATGCCGGTGTTGGTGATTTCTACGGAATGTTTGAAGCCCAGACCATTTTTGACAAAATCCCGGCTCCTGAAGGCGGCAAAGCCCTGCTCTGCACTCCTCTCAAGATTGACTGGACCTTCTACTGCCACAAATGTGACGGTATGGCTTCCCTTAGAACCTGCCCCCACGGAAAAGATGACCGTGTACTTCTTTCAGGAACCATGCTCCGCAAAGGTCTTTCCGAAGGCACAACTCTTCCAGATCATTTTGGTCGTGAAGAAGTTCTTGATATTCTCCGTGAATACTATGCAGGTCTTACTGAAAAAGTTGAAATCAAAACTCATTCAGCTGCAACCGGTTGATAATGAGTTAACAGCACCAGCTGTATAGTTTGATTAAAAAAGGGGGATGCTTTTTCAGCATCTCCCTTTTTTTGTATAAAACGGTAGCGCCGCCTAAGTTGGCGGCAACAAAAAGGGCAATTCTTATGGCTTTTTACGGGAAAAAATATGATGTTATTGTTATTGGTGCAGGCCATGCAGGGTGTGAGGCTGCCCTGTCAGCAGCAAGGATGGGATGCTCGGTTCTTATGCTGGCTATTGATCTTGATAAGCTGGCAGCCATGCCGTGCAGCCCTTCCATCGGAGGTATGGCAAAGGGGCAGTTAGTCAAGGAGATTGACGCACTGGGCGGTGAGATGGCTAAGGTAACAGATAAAACAGCCATAAGCTATAA
The DNA here is from genome assembly GCA_030377945.1 of Desulfobacterales bacterium HSG17. The sequence continues at coordinate 1,889 of JAUCGD010000051.1, forward strand.
TTTATTAAATACAAAAAAAGGTCCGGCTGTTCATTCATCAAGAACCCAGAACGATAAAATGCGCTACCATATGGCAATGAAAGCAGCTGTTGAAAAACAAACAGGTCTGGATCTTAAACAGGGTATGGTGGAAAGGCTGATTATTGAAAACGGGCAGGTTGCAGGTGTGGAAGATAGAACAGGTTTTGGATATTTTGCCAGGACTGTTGTTCTTGCAGCAGGTACTTTTTTAAGCGGTTTGGTTCACATAGGTTTTAAATCAATTAAATCAGGCAGAGCAGGAGAGTTTGCATCTTACGGACTGGCTGCTCATTTAAAAGAGCTTGGTTTTACACTGGGACGCATGAAAACAGGAACTCCACCCCGTCTGCATAAAGCCAGTATTGATTTCAGCAAATTTGATCCACAGGAGCCAATGTCTGAGCCGTCTCCATTTTCTTTTTTTTCTGAAAATATCTCCATGCCCCAGGTTCCCAGTTATATGGGCCACACCAATGAAAAAAGTCAAAAAGTAGTTCTGGATAACCTGAAACACTCAGCCCTGTATGGAGGAATGATAAAAGGTGTATCTGCCCGTTATTGCCCCTCTTTTGAAGATAAGGTTGTGAAATTTCCCGAACGGACCCGTCATCATGTTATCCTGGAGCATGAAGGGCTGGATACTGATGAAATTTATGCCAGCGGTCTGGGAAACAGCCTGCCTGTTGAGGTTCAGGTTGAATTTGTACGTTCTGTTGCAGGTCTGGAACAGGCAGAGATCATGAGGCCCGGATATGCTATTGAATATGATTATATAAATCCTCTTCAGCTAAAACAGACCCTTGAAACCAAAAGGATTTCAGGTTTGTTTCTTGCAGGTCAGATTAACGGCACTTCAGGATATGAAGAAGCAGGAGCACAGGGCATGTGGGCAGGCATTAATGCTGCCTGCCAGGTTCAAAAACGACTTCCCTTTATCCTGGATCGTTCCCAGGCATATATGGGTGTTATGATTGATGACCTGATAACAAAAGGTACTAAAGAACCTTACCGCATGTTTACATCCCGTGCAGAGTACAGGCTTATGCTTCGGGAAGATAATGCAGATCTCAGGCTCATGTCTTTGGGTCATGAACTCGGTCTTATTGATAATGACACCTTAAAAGATGTTAATGAAAGAAAAAAACAGATTAAAGATGAGATCAGCAGGATAAAAAAAACAATTATCAAGCCTCTGCCATTAGTAAATGAATATCTTGAATCCAGAAATACCAGGCCCATAAATAACGGTGTCAGTCTGGATCAGATATTAAAGCGGGCTGAAATGGATTACAGAGATGTAGAATTTCTTGGGCCTGCTCCTGAACCTTTGCCCTTAAAGGTTGTCAGTCAGGTTGTTATAGAAAATAAATATGAAGGCTATATCCAGCGCCAGTTCCGGGAAATTGAAAAATTTAAAAGCCTTGAAAATGTAAAAATACCTGAAAATTTTGACTACACAAAGGTTCATAGTCTTTCTAATGAGCTTTGTGAAAAATTATCATCTGTCCGGCCTGTATCTTTGGGCCAGGCATCCCGTATAGAAGGCATGACTCCTTCAGCTATTGCAGTACTTATGATTGGCATTAAAGCAGCCCGGAAAAGTTGATAAAAGCAAAAATATCTTGAAAAAAATTGTTTTTACAGGTTATCTATCCTAATTGATTGTGGGCATCATTAATTATACTATTAGGAGAATAATTATGAAAAAGTGGAGATGTACAGTATGTGGTTATGTTCATACAGGTAATGAACCCCCTGATAAATGTCCGGTATGCGGAGCAGACAAAACTCTTTTTGAAGAAATTGAGGAAAAAGTAGAAGCTGTTTCCGAAACTGTTGAGCAAAATGAGTCTTCAGAGCTTTCTGAAAAAAAAGAACCTGATAGAACTGGAGTTCAGGCTCAGGAAGGAAAAGAATCTGCCAGTGAAGTTCAAACCGGTGAAACTCAAACCAGTGAAGTTCAAACCGGTGAAACTCAAACCAGTGAAGTTCAAACCGGTGAAACTCAAACCAGTAAAACTCAAACCAATGAAACTCAAACCGGTGAGACTTCAATTGATGAATCTTCAGAATCAAAGCCGGCCCGTATTTACAATATGATTGTCAAACAACTCCTGAAACACCATGCCCATCCCATATCAGTCCATTTTCCCAATGGCGTGCTTCCCATGTCTGTTATTTTTATTGTCCTGGCAGTGGCATTTGAGATGAAAGAGTTCGAGATAGTGGGGTTTTACAGCATGATATTTGTTCTTATTATACTTCCTTTTGTTTTATTTACAGGTTATCTGGAATGGAAAAATAAATATGGAGGCCATCTGACAAAGATTTTTCTAACTAAAATTATCTGTGCCGTTATTGTAACAGGAACTGCCATCTGTGCTGTGGCATGGCGCTTTGTTGATCCCAAGGTTATGGATATATATTCCCCTGACCGATGGACATATGTGCTTCTATGCCTTACCATGCTTGGTGCTGCCGTTGTTGCGGGTATGATCGGCGGCAAACTGGTTTTTAAAGATTAGCCTCAAATTATTAATTAGTGTAGAGACAAGGCATGCCTTGTCTCTACAACAGTATATGAACTAATGTTTTGCTGTTGTATTTAAGCCCTTCACCAATTTTTTCCTAAATCCCATATATTAAAGCTTGGACGTTCAAACTTTTTAAAGCTTGACACATAAAAGTTATTTCACTATTTTTAAAATGAATTTTTGTCATTTACTGAATCCTCCCCAAATCTTAAAATAAAGGGAATTTTGTTTCGTGAAAAAGATTTTGATAGTAGATCAAGATACCGATAATCTTTCCATATTATCGGAAGCATTAATCCCTTATGATATATTCCGAATAATAACTGCTGAAAATGTCAGGCAGGCTGCTGAACTGCTTGAACAGAGCGAGTTTGATCTTGTTATAACGGAATTATACCTGCCTGAAATTAACGGATTAAAGCTTCTTGTTTATTTAAAAAAGAAATTTCCGAAAACACATGCCATTGCCATGTTAAAATTATCTAAACCGGAAATACAACCAAAGCTGAGTGCATTAGGTGTTCAATACTACTTTATAAAGCCTTTGAATGTCACATATATGGTTGATGCAATTTTTGATGAATTGAATATAGTGCCCACAGGAAGAATTCATGGGATAAGTCTTGCCTCTTTTCTACAACTGGTTGACATAGAAAAAAAAACATGTACACTAAAAATTACATGTGGTGCTGATACAGGAATGGTGCATTGCCTGGATGGGGAGGTTATTGCTGCTGAAACAGGCAATTTGACCGGGAAAAAAGCTTTATACCGCATCATGTTCTGGAAAAAAGCTTTAATTGAGATTGAAGAAGAATGCAGAAAATCTGATAGAGAAATTGAAATACCGCTGATGTATCTATTGATGGAAAGCCATCAGATTGAAGATGAAAACAAAGATGGAAAACAGCAGGAAGCAGGTAAAAAAATAACAAATGAAGATAACAATCCGGAAAAATTGCTGTCTGAAGCAGATGCTCAAAAAATAAAATATTATTTAGCTGATTCCGATGATGTTGATGAATATGGAATATTTGATGAAAACGGTAAAGTGCAATATACAAATAATACGTCAGATTCTTTTTTAAGCATAAATTTTTCTTTTTATATTAATACAGGACTCAGTGTAGGAGATGTTCTGGATATTTCTTTGAATTGTATAGATATTTATACTAAATCCCGTGCGCGTTACATTTTATTTAAATATCAAAATATTATTATCATTGCCGGGCTGAAACCAGGCTGCCGATCAATGGATTTCATGAAAAGATTTAAGTTGCAGGATAAGGGGAAAAATGAATAAAATACTTGACGAGATTAAATCCATTCCCGGAATGATCGGGGGATTTATTTTTAATTCTCAAAAAGGTATTAGAGCCAGCAACCTGCCAATGATCTTTAAAGAGGACAGGCTGCAAAAAATTGCAGGAATGCTGATAAAAATGTATTCCAACGGCAGAACCAATTTTTCTGATATTCTCGAAATTTCAATCTATTATGATGAATCAGTATTGATAATCAGGGATATAGGCGACTCCACATATTTAATAATCCTGTGTGATCCTTCAATTAATGAGAATCTTCTGACAATGTCTCTGAATCTTGTTATGGGTGATCTAAAAAAACAGAAAGAACCTCATGAAAAGATTTCAATTTCCGAGTCCGGCAAAAATAAAAATATTGGTCCAAAAAATGAAATAAACGGTGAAAATCTTTTAAATGAAGGGCCGATGTCGGAAAAACTCAAAGGAATGCAGACAGCCCTGGCTAAAATTGTAGGCCCAATGGCAAAAATAATATTTATAGATGCTCTTGATGAATGGGTAAAAATCGAACAACCTGGTTTTTCTTCCATAAATACCCTGGTAAAAATACTTGGCAGGGAGATAGGTGATCCTGAAAAGACTATTTATTATAGAAATCTCATAGAACCTTATATGGCAGATGGAAAAAAATGATTCCTTGTTCCAGAAAAATATCAACCGGGAAAAAGACGGAAGGATCCTGCAATGGCAGATATTCAAACTTTTGCTGATATGATATCAAAGATTGAAGGGGTTAAAAACTATATATTTGTGAGAAATGACGGCAGGGTCATTGTTCATAACACTAACAGTCCTGAAACTTTATCTTCAATGGTAACATTTGCCGGATTAAGCAGCGATGCTGTCAAATCTATCCTGGGAACCACTTATTTTAAATATTTTATACTATCAAGAAAAAACGGAGAAAAAATATTTGTTTTCCCCATTATAAACTATTATCTTGGTATATTACAGGATTCAAAAGCCTATACACCTGATGTGATTCAGAAGATAGAACGCTTTGTAAATGCAGTTAGCAGGCATAAAAAGCAGCCTGCTTCAAATACTAAATAAATCTCTTTTTATATTACATCAAGGAGAAAATTGTATGTTAAAATTAATCTGTTTTTATCTGCTGATAATTATCTCCTGGCTTAATATAACTGCATCCGCAATTTGTTTTGCACAGGAAAAGAAAATAGACGGTTTTGATCTCCAGGTCAGAAACTGGGCAGGAGCATGTAAAATTGAGATTATTTCAGAGTTTCGAAAAATGTTTGAATCAAATATAATTAGCAAAGCTAAATTGTTTGACACCTTCTATATCCCTGTTCCAAATACAGACCCTCAAAAATACCAGACCCAGTATGATAAACATACAGATAAGGCCCTTCAAAAAATCCTTGATAATTATCTTGCCAAAGACAACAGGCTTATATTTGTAGCTGTGGTTGACATAAACGGCTATCTGCCTACCCATAATTCAAAATACTCCAAACCCCTGACAGGGAACAGGGAACAGGATCTTATGGACAGCAGAACAAAAAGAATATTCAATGATCGTACCGGACTTGCCGCAGCCAGAAATATTCAACCTTTTCTTATTCAGCGTTACAGCAGGGATACAGGAGAAGAAATGGTAGATCTTTCTGTTCCCATTTTTATAAATGACCGGCACTGGGGAGCAGTACGTTTTGGATATAAATATAAATAACAAAACCACGAATAACACGAATTTAAAATTATAATATATTCGTGTTATTCGTGGTTAAAGAAAAAATGGGTTTTATTTCCTAAAGTATAAGAAAAAGAAAGGCATTTTATAAATGATAAAAAAAAGAATCGGTTTTAAAATTGCTCTGCTTGTAAACTGTGCATTATTTTTTGTACTTTTTGCAGGGTCGGTGTTTATCTTCAAACAGGAAACCGGACGTATGAAAGATCATCTGCTGGATAAAGGAAGGCTTGCGTCCATGACAGGTTCAAAAGGCTTCAGTCGGATTATTGAAGAAGCAATTGATAACGGAGTTCTCAAACCGGCAGATGTTATGGATACGGAATACACAGAAATTACCGGATTTGATCCTCCAAAATTTCATACAAAATACGACTGGTATCTTGATAAAGCCATTCTTTCATTTGAGGATGAATTTCTCAAGGAAAGTGATATATTATATGCTGTTGCAATGGATATAAAAGGCTATGTTCCCACACACAACACCAGGTATAACAAGCCTCCTACCGGGGACAAGGCAAAGGACCTGGAAGGCAACCGCACCAAGCGAATCTATGCTGATAAAATTGCAAAACAAGCTGCTGTAAATAAGCAAAACGGATTGGTGCAGGTTTACAGCCGGGATACCGGAGAAACGGTCTGGGATATTTCAACACCTGTTTTTATCAAAGGAAAACACTGGGGATGCTTCAGAGTGGGATTTGATCTGATAACTGTAAATAAGGCTGAAAAAAATCTGATTATTTCCCTTGGTATTATTATGCTGATAGTCATGTTCTTTATAATGATTATAACTTTTGTGTTGATTAATAAAACTTTAGCTCCTTTAGTAGAATTTACAAAAATTGCATCTGATTTTGCAGACGGCAATCTAGATACAAAAATCGTCTCAAAATCACAGGATGAAATCGGCAGACTGGCAGATGTACTGGAACGTTTAAGAATAAGCCTTAAAGCAGCAATGGAGCGTCTCAGCAGGCGGTAAAACAGAAATTATCTGCGGCTCGGTCATTTTTTATGAATATTTTTATTACAATTATTCCAATATTTTCAGTCATCACCCTGGGCTGGTTTGCGCGCTGCCGGGGTTTTATGCCAGGAGAATTTTTAGAACCTGGCAACCGCCTGGTTTTTCATATTGCTATCCCTGCAATGATATTTCGTTCAATTTCCAAAGGTTCTTTAAAATCAAATTTTGATATCAATGTACTGGCAATTACCCTGGTATCATTGATCTTGTTTTTTTTCTTTGCCCTGATAATAGGAAAAATAACCCATATTCAAAAAAATCAATTTGCTACATTTCTGCAAAGCTCTTTTCATGGCAACCTGGGATATATCGGACTGGCAGTAGCTTATTATTTTCTTGGAGATCAGGGTCTTGCCAGTGCCAGTATTCTTGCAGGATTTGTTATGATTTTGCAGAATTTTTTAGCTGTAATTGTCCTTCAAAACTATTCAAAACAGGCTTCAAGAAAAAAAATCGGAACTCTGCTTTTAAAAATCATAAAAAATCCGGTTATTGTAACAGCCATAGCAGGCATATTATTTTCTGCATCAGGACTGGCTCTGCCACTTGTCATAAGCCGAAGCCTGGATATTTTAAGCGGACTGGCCCTGCCCCTTGCCCTGCTGCTCATAGGTGCATCTCTTTCCTTTGAGATGATGCGTTCCAGGATTTTTCCAGTTCTATATGCCGGCATAATGAAGCTCATTCTTCTGCCCGGGCTGGGATTTGTTTTATATAAATTCCGGTCCATAGAGCCACAGGACTATCTCCCCGGTCTGATACTCCTGGCCTCACCAACTGCAACCATTGCATATGTTATGGCAAAGGAAATGGGAGGAGATTCGGATTTTGCATCAGCTGCAATTTCATTCAGTACATTATTATCTTTAATAACCTTTTCAATATGGCTTAAATTAACCCTGTAAAAAGATCATAAAAGGAAAATGTATGAAAATTAATTTCAAAAAAGCATTGATTACCGGAGGAGCAGGCTTTATAGGTTCTCACCTTGCAGAAACCCTGATAAAAGAAAAATGTGAAGTATCAATAATAGATAACCTTTCAACCGGTCATCTTTCCAATATTGGACATATCAATGATAAAATTAAATTTTTTCAGGGAGATATTCAAGATACGGAACTTTTAACCCAGGCTGCCAAAGGCTGTGAAATAATATTTCATGAAGCAGCCCAGGTGTCAGTGCCCAAAAGTGTGGAAGATCCTGTAACATCTGCAATGATTAATGATATGGGAACCCTTCAGGTACTTGAGGCAGCAAGGCAAAATGGAGTAAAGCGGGTGGTTCTTGCCAGTTCCTCTGCTATTTACGGCGATAACCCGGATTCTCCAAAGCAGGAAGATATGAAACCCAGGCTTTTAAGCCCCTATGCTCTTCAAAAACTCACAGGCGAACTTAATGCAAAGCTGTATAATGATCTGTTCGGACTTGAAACGGTCTGCCTTCGCTATTTCAATGTTTACGGCCCCCGCCAGGATCCGTCATCCCCATATTCAGGGGTCATCTCCATATTTATGACCAAAGCTTTTGCAGGTGAGAGTCCCCTGATTCACGGAAACGGAAATCAGACAAGGGATTTTGTTTTTGTCAAAGATGTAGTAAAAGCCAATCTGCTGGCAGCCTGTGTTCCCAATGCAGCAGGTGAAATATTAAATATTGGCATTGGCTCCTGTGTGAACATTAAGCAATTATGGGAGATTATAGCCCGAATGGCCGGTCTGGATATTGCTCCTGAATACGGCCCCTCAAGAGCCGGAGATATAATGGAATCTCTGTCTGACATCAGCCGTGCAAAATCCATACTGGAATTTGTACCTGAGTATTCTTTTGAACAGGGCCTTGAACAGACATTGGAATGGTATCAACACTGAGCCTGACCACAATAAATGATGCTCTCAGCCTGCAATATCTGCCAGGCAAAATCAGTAAGGTCATTTTGTAGCTGCCGCCCAGTCAAAGTCCCTCAAAAATTGTGTAGTGCCCAAATGTACAAGTACGCCTATTCAAGCCACTGTTATCGTATATAATTTTTTATGGAATCATGAACTTGGGGTAATTAGTTTTATAATTTTTCCATATTCAAAATCTGCTGCCAGCTCAGACAGGTTATTTGCTAAATCAGTATTTATCTCACATAACTCATTAATAATCTCATCTGTTTTTTCCATATCAACATTAATAGCTGCCTGTTTCAGTCTTTTTAGTATGTTATCTGGTATGCCGGAAAGATCTTCGGAACTTATTGTCTTTGGTCTATTCTCATGGTATTTTTTTATATCAGCATCTTCATAGACAAGTTGGACATTCAAATGGCGGTGCATCAACTCAAAAATCTCAGAATCCCTGAAAGGTTTTCGCAAAAAATCATTGCAGCCGGCCTCAATAATAATTGTGCGTTCCTCTTCCAATACGCTGGCTGTCTGGGCTATGATAATTGTTTCAGTACCTTTGGGATTATTTTTTTCCATATCGCGTATAGTTTTTACAGCTTCATATCCATCCATGACCGGCATTCTCATATCCATCCAGATGAGATTTGGCAGATGTTTCTGCCAAATCTCCACGGCAATCTGTCCGTTTGATGCCTTGTACAATTCAAATCCAAAGGGTTCAAGAATTTTGATAAGCAGATTTCGATTATCATTATTGTCATCAACAATTAATATTTTGTATCCTGGCTGGCCAGGTTTGATAGAAATTGCCTTTTGGGTTCGGGTCTTACTCTCTATCTCCTCAGCATCAGCTAAATGAATCTGGATTTCAAAGAAAAATGTTGTGCCTTTATCAACTTCACTTCTAACCTTGATTTCTCCGCCCATAAGCTGTACAAATTTTTGACTGATAGACAGTCCTAAACCGGTTCCTTCCTGGGTCTGTATACCTGTTTTTGTTTGAGCAAATGCCTTAAAAAGTGTCTCCATTTCATCCGGTTCAATACCGGGACCGGTGTCTTTTACAGTGAACACTAACCAGTAATCAGTGATCTTTTTTTCACTGTTTACTGATAACTGAATTTCACCCTGTTGAGTAAATTTAACTGCATTTCCAATCAGGTTAATCAGTACCTGGCGCAGTTTTATTTCATCGGTTTTGATAAATTGGGGAATATCAGGCCCATATGTAACAATCAATGATAAGTCTTTTTTTTCTGCCCGTAAGCCCAGCATGTCTTTTAAATCATCCAGCAGATCATACAGGTTAAAGATATTTTCGTTTACAGTGGTTCTTCCGGCTTCTATTTTTGACATGTCCAGAACATCATTTATCAGGGAAAGCAGGTGTTTCCCGCTGCGCCGGATAATGGACAGATGTTCCCTGTGTTCAGGATTGAGTGTTTTGTCGTGGCTGATTAACCTGGAAAATCCAAGAATTGCGTTCATGGGGGTTCGCAGTTCATGGCTCATGTTTGCAATAAAAGCGCTTTTGGCTTGATTTGCAGCATCTGCTGCTTTTTCCGATAATCTCAGATATTCTTCTATCTGTTTAAGTTCGGTAATATCAGTGGCAATTTCCAGGCGTACCAGGTGCCCGTTCAGCCATTGAATGGCCTGGTCATGATTGTGATACCACATACCTGTTATAGTATTCTGAAAATCCCAGGTGTACAGGCCGGTTGGTCTGCCGTTAAGCACCAGATATTTATTTGTGCAAAAGGCACAAGGGCCTGTTTGCCCTTTTTGCAGTGCCTGCCAGCATATCTGCCCTTCAATATCACCAAATAATTTGCGAGTGTAATGATTGATAAATAAAATCTCATATGTATCCATATCAGCCACATAAATTATTGATTCCATGCTGTTCATTACAGCTGCAAACCGCTGTTCGCTTTTCTGCAATCTGGTTGTACGTTCCATGACTTCCTGCTCAAGTTCTGTTTTGCGATTTTGAAGAGATTTTATTCTCCAGGAATAAGCACTGAACATTGCAAGAATTATAGATGTCAGCATAAATCCCCTGAACAACCAGCTTGTCCACCAAGGAGGTAAAATGATAACTTCCAGGGATGTTTCTTTATTGTTCCACACATTATCATTATTGGAACCTTTTACATGAAAAATATATTTGCCCGGATCCAGGTTGGTGTATCTGGCAAAACGGCGGCGGCTGTCCGTATAAATCCAGTCTTTATCAAAGCCTTCAAGCATGTAGGCATATTTGTTTTTCAAAGGGGAGATATAGTTCAGAGCTGAAAACTCAAATCCCAGTTTTGATAAATCATGGGAAAGGATAATTCTCTTTGTATAGGTGATATGCTTTTGCAGCACGGAATTTTTGGCAATTGGAACCGATTTGTTGAACAATTGAAAGTCCGTCAGTATCACAGGCGGAATATGGGGATTATCTTTGATATTTTTGGGATGGAATCTGTTAAAACCGTTATTTCCGCCAAAATATAGTTCCCCGGTTTTGGTTTTACAGGATGCTTTTAATCTGAATGCTGCTCCCTGCAAACCGTCCTCTTTATCATAATTTCTGAATACACCTTTTTTTATTCTTTGGAAGTCAGGGATTAAGCAGGAAAGTCCTTTGTTGGTGCTGATCCATAGATTTCCCCGGTCATCTTCCACAACACCCTTGACAGAATTATTGGCCAGACCGTGTTTTATTGTATAATGGTGAAAAATTTCCGTTTCCCGGTCAAATCTGTCCAGGCCCCCCTCTGTACCAATCCACAGGTTATTGTTTTGATCTTCATGCATCATTAAAACAGTTGCGTGCCCTAAACTGTCAGGATTGTCTGGGTTATGTTGGAAGTGAACAAATTTTTGGGTTTCAGGTTCAAACCTGTCCAGTCCTCCCACAGCACATATCCACAATACACCGGTTTTGTCCTGGAAAATATATAAAACCCTGTTGTCAACAAGGCTGTCAGGGTTGTAAGGGTCATGCAGAAAGCGGGTAAAGGTATTGGTTTCCCTGTTAAACCGGTTTAAACCTCCTTCCCAGGTTCCGACCCATAAATTATTTTTCCTGTCTTTTTTTACGAATGTCACCAGATTACTGCTGATAGTGTCCGGGTTGGCAGGATCATGTTTATAGTGGGAAAAAATTTCTTTTTCAGAATCAAATCTTTCCAGACCGCCTCCCCAGGTGCCAACCCAGAAAAAACCGGCATTCTCTTCACAAATGCTGATTGTATGTATAAGAGACAATGAATCGGGATTATTTTTATCTGGCAGATAATGCCTGTAATTTCCGGTTTCAGGATTAAATCTGTCCAGTCCTCCGCCTGTGAGACAAAACCATATATATCCTTTGCTGTCTTCGTAAATCTGATTAATTTTATTGCTGCCGATACTTAAAGGGGTGTCAGGATTATACTTATAATGAGGGAATTTGTTTTTTCTGAAATCTGTTTTACTTATGCCGTTTGAAGTTCCAAACCAAAAACTGCCTGAATTATCTTCAAAAAAAGCCATTATACCGTCTTCAATCAGACTTTGAGGGTCATTGGGAGAATGGGTGTAATGCTTAAAAATTGCTTTTGGATTCTCGCCTGTTTTTGAAATTATTAATTTATTCACCCCGCCGCCGTAGGTACCGATCCATAATACCCCTTGACTGTCTTCCCTGACAAATCGGACTGCATTATGGCTGAGGCTGTCAGGATTATTTTCATCATGAAGAAATTTTTCAAATTTTATATGTTCATATTCTTTGGTTTCAGAAATGGCAAAACGATTCAGCCCCCTGTCCGTACAAATCCAGAGAAAACCTCTGCTGTCTTCATAAATATCTCTAACCATATTATGACTGAGACTTTGAGAATCTGAGGGATCATGCTGAAAAGAATCAAAGGTCCCGGTTTTACGGTCAAACAGGTTTAAGCCCCTGGAAGTACCGATCCAAAGGTTTTTCAGGCTGTCCTCAAAAACAACTTCTGCATGATTGCTGCTCAGGCTTTTGGGATCATCAGGACTATGTTGATAATTAACAAATGTTTTGTTTTTATGGTCAAATTCGTATAATCCGCCGGTTCTTGCAGCAATCCATACTTTTTCAGAAGAATCTCCATAAACCGACCAAATGGGATTGTAGGCAATTTTTTTATCAGGAATATATCTTTCAAATCTCTCGGTTTCAGGATCTAACATATTCAGGCCGCCCTGTGTCCCAAGCCATAATCTGCCGTTTTTATCTTCCCAGACCGCATTCACCGAGTTATTGATCAAACTGTGCGGATTTTCCGCATCATGCCTGAAAACAGTGAATGTATAACCGTCATATTTATTCAAACCGTCAGATGTGCCGATCCAGATAAATCCTTTTTTATCCTGGAAAATGAAGTTTATAAAGTTAGCTGACAGACCGGTATCCGGGGTAAAATGTTCGAATTTTATAGCAGGGTCTTCAGCAAAGAGGTTTGTGATCGGAATAAAGCTTATAATAAGAAAGATTGCTGAAAACAGTATTTTTTTTCGTTTTGTCATAACATACACCAAATTCCATATATCTATTCAGAGGCAAAAAAGCAGTTCTTCTTCATTTCGAGTCCAGACATGCTGTTCTATTCAATCTACTCTTTCACTAGTCTGTACAGGAACAAATGTACAGGTTAAAAAATCCTGATTTCATTAGATGTTGCAACACCTTTTTTCTTGCATAGCTCTAAAGCTTCATCTGTAAATCCTCCTGCTGAAAAAAGTGCAGGAACAACCTGTTTTTCAGGATGCAGTTCTGAAAAAATGGCTGACTTTTCAATAAAATCTTTTATCACAGTCAAAGCAATGGGGGTTTTGGTCTTTTTAACCTCCACTGCTAACAATCTAGCACAGTCAGACTGTGCCAGCACATCTATTTCCATTTCTTTTCCGTCAGGTCTTTGAAATTTTACGCGCATTTTCACATCAATGATATTAAGTTCTGCATCATCTTTGACATCTGCAAAATAACGGGATAAACAAAATCGTTTTTTGCTCCTGAATTCCATTGCCAGCTGGTATTCTGCCATCATTCCGCTGAGATGATTGACCATTCCCTGAAGGGATTTTTTTTCTCTTTTCAGTTTTTCAAGTTCATAATGAAAATTCTTTTTTAAATCAGGTTGAAAGGTGGCTATTTCTTTTTCAAATCTGTTTCTGAGAATCAGGTTAAGGGTTCCGTCTGTAAGTCCAGAATAATCAATATCCGAATTTCCTTCCAGAATAAGATCAGCTTTAACCATTATTCTCAAAAGCTTATGGATTTCTTTTTCATCAATATCCAGTTTCAGTTCTTTTTTCAAATCGCCAGGGGTCCATTCCCGTTCCGGAAACTTGCTCAGATGCAGAAGTATTTGTTTGGAATTGACTGTATTGATTCGTTTTAATGACAATTCAATATATTCACCCCAGGTCATTGACATTTCCGATTTACGGAAAGTGATTTCATGGTGAACCGTGTCAACAACTCCCTGTTCTGTTGTCAGGTCTTTGCCTTCATAATCGCTTTGAATAACACAATAAATAAAAAAAGGATCGGACATGCAAAGGCGGTTGATCTGGACAGCGCTTTTATTGCTGACCGGTTCCCTGCAATACTCGGAATATTTATATACGGCCTGGAGTCCGTTTTCAGGTAAAAGATAGGGGTTTAGAAAAGTTCGCTTCAGCCTTCCTGCTTCAAGATATGTGTCTATGATATTTATTAGCCAGCCTATATATGAGCCTGTTACAAGTATTGGCGCAAGTTTGGATTCTGAAAGATCGTGCCAGGTTCCGGGGATGGTTTCATCCCTGGCAGTTTTACATTCTTCATCCCTGTAAATATATTCGCCTGTGTTCTGGAATTCATCCATGATAACCAGAAAACGCAGATCAAAAGCCCCTGCATAACGCTGGGGTGCAGAACTGGCTGTCTGCCACATTGAATCATGCCTTCCTTCTGCTTCATCTTCTACAAGCGAATCCACATCAATCACAAAATGCTCCATTGATTTTGATTTGCCGTATTGTCTTATTTGACTGAGTGTCAGTGGAATAGATACAATTTTTTTATCTCTTTCTAAAAATGATATGTAATGAGAAGCAAATATTCTGTAATAATTCCTGGAAAATTCAGGAAACCATACTTTCCGCTCCGGGATATTGATATAAAACGGGATAACCTTCCCGTTTTCACTCCAAAGCCTGTTGAATATTCGCTCAACAAATGCAGTCTTACCGCTTTTGCGGCGCGCAAGTATGGCCCTGGATTTGGAAAGACGATCAGGTATCCGGCTGATCCATTTGTCGAAAAGAGCGAATTCTTTGTCTCTGCCCACAAAAAGGTCGGGATTGCCTATTTTTTCAGGTAAGGGGTATTGCATGTTATGGATTCCTTTTATACAGAAATAAAACCGGGAAGTTTTTAAGTTTATTCCTGAATCGTATAAGCTTCAATAAATGCCAGCAGTTTTTTATCTTCAAAGTCATTTGCAAGGCGTTTTAATTCATTGGCAAAGGCAGTATATCTGATGTCTGCTGCCTTGATATCTTCTGCACGTTTTGCAATGCGCGGCAGCATACCGATATTTGCCATTTGATGGAGTTTTTCAAGTTCTTCATACGGAGGAGCGATAATCTCAGGATCAGAGATGTTATGGATAGTACTGATTTTTTTAATTTTATTTTCCAGGATATTTATGAGTTCCGGCAGACGCGCTTTTGCAGACTCCGGGATTTCAGGGAGAATTCCAGTTTCAGCAGGTAATTTTTCATACACCCATTCTATATCCAGTAATTTTCCAAGCATTTCATAGAGGCGCTCTGCATTGATTGGTTTGGATAGAAAACCATCAGCTCCGGCTTTACGGCTTTTCAGATAATCCTCTTCATATACACTGGCAGAGGAGGCTATGACAGGTGTATTTTTCAGCACAGGATGTCTTCGTATCTGCCGGATAAGTTCAACCCCGTCTGTTTTTGGCATGATGAGATCGGTAATAACTGCATCAGGCTGCAATATCTCTGCTTTTTTTAGTGCATCCTGCCCGTTTCCCGATTCGCTGATTTCAAATCCAAGGGGACTAAGCATGTATTTAAACACTGTCCGGTTTACCATACTGTCATCAATTACAAGGACTTTCATGGTTGTTGTTAAGGGGATTTCCGAATTTTCGCATATTTTTTGTTTTGTGCTGTTTTTTCTGAAACCGATAATTTTCTTTCCAGGGGTTCTTATTTTTTTATACTGTTTTTGAGTATCAATAACAGGCATTTCCAGCTCAAAGAAAAATAAGCTGCCTGATTCGGGCTGACTTTCGGCCTTCAGGGTTCCTCCCATTAGAGTTAGCAGTTTCCGGCTGATGGGAAGCCCCAGTCCAGTGCCTTCAGCCCTGCGTTTCACATCCCCTGCCTGCTGAAAAGGTTTAAATATGTTTTTCATATCTTCCGGAAAAATGCCGACCCCGGTGTCTTCAATCTGAAATCTGAAAACACTTTTGGATTCTGAATCCCGTTTTTTTTCCTCTATTTTTAATGCTTTCAGGGTTACTTTACCTGCATCGGTAAATTTTACTGCATTGCCGAGCAGATTAAGAAGAATCTGGCGCAGATGCTGTTCATCGCCCCGGACAGTGACAGACAGATTGCCGGATATTTCCAGGAAGAATTCAATTTTCTTTTGCTTTGCCCTAACCCTAATAATTTCAGTAGTTTGCTTAAGAAAAGAAGGCAGATCAAAGTCAGTTTCATGCACTTCAACCTTTCTGGATTCAATTTTTACAAGATCAAGAACATCATTGATAAGGCTCAGCAGATGATTGCCGCTTTGTTCAATAACATTAACTCCTTTCAACTGCCTGGCACTGACTGTTGGGTCGTTTCTGAGAATCTGGGTAAATCCCAGTATCCCGTTAAGGGGTGTGCGAAGTTCGTGGCTCATATTAGCCAGAAAGGTACTTTTGGCTTTGTTGGCGACTTCTGCTTCTTCTTTGGCCATACGCAGAGATTTTTCCGTTTTTTTGCGTTCAGCGATTTCGTTTTGGAGAAGCACATTTCTTTCAGCAAGTTCTTTTTGGGCTTTCCGAAGGGATAGATGAGTATCAATACGGGCCAGGAGCTCTTCTTCATTAAAAGGTTTGCTTACATAATCCACTCCACCGCCGGAAAATGCTTTCACTTTATCAATCGGGGCATCCAAAGCACTGATAAATATAATCGGAATATCCTGGGTTATGCTGTTTGCTTTTAATCGTCTGCATGTTTCATAACCGTCCATTTCCGGCATAAGAATATCCATTAAAATCATGTCAGGCGGGTTTGATATGGCGGAATTAATTGCTGTCTGCCCGTCTTTAGCAGGTCGTACTTTATAATCATTATCCTTTAAAATACCGACTAACAAACGAAGATTATCAGGGTTATCATCAACAACTAAAATATTAGATTGTTTATTTTCAGTCATTACTCACCTGT
>JAUCGD010000457.1 GCA_030377945.1 Desulfobacterales bacterium HSG17
CGGACGTAAAAGGGTTCCGGTCGCTATCGCTCCCTCCACCCTTTTGCGCCGGTTAGCTTAGCGTTATAAAGCTTCATTGTGTATTGATATTTGAAATTATTAAAGAAAATTATCATTCATTTAATTGGAAATATTGATGGTCTTTGAAGAGGATGATGGCAAGATTTTTTTTATTTCTTTGGTAGAATTCTTAAGGAAATCGTATGAGTCAAAACGAGTTAGTAGGAAAATCAAAAAACGGAAAAAAAGTGGTAAAGCGAGAACATATAGTATTCCAATTTAGGTTTTTCATGGCATATTATTTGCTTTATTATTAAATAAATCTATCAATACGGCTTGTTATCTGATATGTACAAAATTTCTCAAAAATTAACATAAAAAAGGAAATATTATGAAAATCTCAGATATAATTTTTTCAAATGATGAGATCAGTCAACTAATGAAATACAGAAACAATCAAAAAGATGGAAGACTGAAAAATAGACTTATAGCACTCATCATGCTGGCTTTAACTGACTTATGTGTTGAACAAGTTTCATCAATACTTGGTTGCTGCGCCAGGTCAATAACCAATTGGGTCGAACAGTATAAAACTCAAGGCATAGAGAGTTTGAATTCCTTTAATTATAAACCAAAAAAATCATACCTTACCTTCAATCAAATCAACCAGGTAATCATTTATGTAAACTATAGCTTTCCTGAAAATACTAAAGAAATCAGGGAATACATAAAAGACATGTTTAATGTCAATTACAGTGAAGAAGCTGTCAGACAGTTACTTGTAAAACGAGGTCTCAAGCTTCTCCAACCGAAAACAATTCCCGGTTCTCCCCCTTCAGTAGAGGAACAAAAACAGTTTATTCAGCAATATCAAGAACTCAAAAATCAAACCGGTACAAAAGTCCTTTTTGGAGATGCCATGCATCTTCATCATCAATATTTACCAAATCGTTGGTGGGGAGATCCTAAATTTCCTCCTGTATTTGAAACAAATTCGGGTCGTAAGCGACTGAATATTCTTGGCGCATATGATATAGAAAATCATTCACTTGTACATTTGACTGGTGAAGAAAATTGTAATGCTGACAGGGTTATAGAATTTTTGGAAATGATCTCCCGGTCTTACAGAAGTTATTCTGAAGTATTTATAACCGTTGATAATGCTAAATACTTTCATGCCAGAAAAGTCAGCGATTGGCTTGAAATTAATCCTAAAATTAAACTATGGTTTCTTCCGCCATATGCACCAAACTTGAATCTGATTGAGCGTCTTTGGCGTTTTGCCAAAAAACACCTTGTTAGAGGTAAATACTATAAGGAATATAAAACCTTTCGTGCAAAAGTTTTTCAATTCCTGAACAATACAACGAATCATATTGACGAATTAAAATCATTGCTGGTTGAAAAATTTGAAATAATTAATGCATAATTTGTGCCATGAAAAACCAAATTTGGATGACTTAGCGCCCCTTACATAGGGGCTTTTGTTCCTACATAAAAGGCTTTTTTATAGGTCCAGGCTTCTCCTTAGCCTTTTCCTTGCGTGCATCTTTTAGTATTTCCTCAGCTTCCTGCTTTTGTTTCGGATCTTTACTGTGTTTAAGCACCTGCTTTACATGAAAGATTGCATTTTTAAAATCCCCTTTACCTTTGTAATATATGGCAAGATAATAATGAGCCTTGTCAAGTTTTCCCTGCTTGCCATAGGCTGATCCCAGATAGTAAAGTGCGCTCGGATATTTTGGTCTTTTTTCCAGCAGTTTTTCCAGAGAATCCGAAGCTGCTTCATATTGTTCCAGTTCAAGATAGGTGCGGCCTAAAAGGTAAAGGGTTTCAAAATCATCAGGCTCAATACCTGCGCTGCCTTTTAATGCCTGAAGAGCATTTTTATACTGCCCGTCAATAAAGTAAATTTCTCCCAGATCTTTTAGCATACCTGGATCAAAAGGGTATTTTTCCAATGCTTTTTTAACATAGGAAACCCCTTGTTTTGCCCTGTCGTTTCTTGCCAGGGCAATGCCGTAGCCATGATTTGCAAGGGGATTTTCAGGGTCTTTTTCCAGTGCATCCTTCATTTTTTTCAAAGCAGCAGCTTTATCACCATAGGCAGATATAAGACGGGTCTTTATTTTTTTAAAGGTATCATCTTTTTTTTGCGGATTAACTGCCGCATTTTTATTATGCCCCTGAATCCATGTATCAAGATATGCAATTCGAGCATCCACTGCCGGATGGGTCATTATATAGTCAGGTATCTGGTCTGAACCAAACCACTGGTTCTCCCTTATCTTTTTAAGTATTTTCAGCATTCCTACACCATTATAACCCGCATCTGTAAGATATTTTATGCCCAGTTCATCAGCCTGCATTTCATCCTGGCGACTGTAAGACAGGGCCGCTGACTGGGCCGCTGCCATTGAACCTATTGACACGGCATTGGCTGCTTCACCTGCTCCGCTGACACCTAAGAAAATGCCTGCAACAAGACCTGCCAGGGCAGCCAGGTTCATCTTTGCAGAACGCTCTATCTTATGGGAAATATGCCTGGATGCCACATGGGTAATTTCATGTGCCAGTATGCCTGCCAGTTCATCTTCGCTGTGTATTTCCGCTGTTATATCCTCCCACCACAACAACTGCATCAACAGATTCTGCAAGCCTTTTTGCTTCGGCCTGGCGCCGCTCTGTTGAATCACAGATCGTATCAAATACCTTATAGTGCC
>JAUCGD010000458.1 GCA_030377945.1 Desulfobacterales bacterium HSG17
CAACCCAAATGAACTAAAAAAAGGCTGGAACAGAAGGAGAATACTTGAATATTTGAATGAGAAAGATATTCCATGCGATACTGGTATTTGCCCAGAAATTTATTTAGAAAAAGCATTTAGAGATAAGCCTTTTAAAATTGCGGGTGTTGATGGAAACTATACTATCGATCTGAAGAAGGATAAGATAATTCCCCGGTTACCCAATGCAAAAACATTGGGAGAAACTTCATTGTCTTTTTTGATACATCATACTTTGGCAGAAGATGCTATTAGATATACGATCGATCAAATAAGAACTATTATGGGTAAAGCATGTAAGTAGATAAAAAACTGGAACCTATAATTTGAGACTCTTTTCACAGATTAAAAATGAAATTTCTGACCCATAAGATAAATCTTGGTTCTTTAAAGGGTCTTACTGCGGAAACTTTCTGGGTAGGGTTTGGCGTATTTTTTTCAACTATTGGTACATTTGTCGGCGTTCGCTTGCTGACAACTATTATGACGCCTGAAGAATATGGGCGTCTGGCATTGGGAATAAGCATTGCCATGGGTCTGGTTTATTCAATTGGCGTGGCTCTTTGGGGAACAATAACTCGTTTTTTTTCAATAGCAAAAAAAGATGGATGCGCAAAATGGTATTGGAAATCTATCCGTCGGTCTCTTTTTGTTTCATCCATTTTCTTTAGTATTATAGGATTGGTCTTAGTCCTGGGGTTGAAATTATTCAGCTTTAGCAATTCAGATGTCTTGTTTTGGCTTTTGGCTCTTCTTTTTGGAAGTGTTCAGGTCATTGGCGAGACCGGTAGTGCACTCCAAAATGGTGCCCGCAATCGTAAAATATTCAGCATGCACCAAAACCTTTTGGGATGGGGCAGATTTTTAATTGCTTATCTGATCATTCAATATTGGCTTCCCGGAGCACGGGGTGCTTTAGTTGGCTTTGTCATGGCGGCAGTAATATCCATGCTTTCGCAACGTTATTGGGTTGTGAAAGAGATTTTTAAACATTGGCCTGATAAAAAAAGAACAGCAGATCGATCAAAAGAGTTTTTTGACTATTTTAAACCATTAGCCTACAGCGGAATTTTTATATGGGTGCAGCTATTTGCAGACCGATGGGCTCTTAAATCCTTTGCTTCTATGAACGATGTAGGGATTTATTTCGCTTTATATCAGATTTCATTTGCCCCGGCTCTATATTGTTCAAATTTTTTGCTACATCTGCTTGGGCCAATATTTTATGACAAGGCTGGGGATGGTTCTGACCAGAACCGTATTAATAAAACCACTGTCTTGAATGGAAAAGTTGCCAGCCTAATCTTGGTTCTGATTTTGATTGGGGTGGGCGTTGCATTTTGGATAGGTCGTCCAATATGTGAAATATTAATAGATTCTAATTACCAAAAGGGGTTCTGGGCATTCCCATGGTTGTTGGCTACCAGTGGGATCTATTCTGTTGGACAGCAATTTTTAATGTCAGTCTATAGTGGTGTTAAAACTGGAATCATTATTCCATTTCGTATTGTGACTACAATTATGTCAGTTGGATGCTATATGATAGGAGGCATGTTCTACGGATTTACAGGGATCATTGGTGGTGGATTTGTTTTTGCGGTGCTTTATTTAGGCCTGTCGTTTTTGATGCATCGTAGGATGAGTACTCAGCAAATTTTTTTGGAAGGTATGATCTGAGTAAAATAATCAGATTCTAATTATAAGGTATAAAACCTACAGGAGAATGAATGAATAGTTTAGTTGAACATTATAATCAAATGTGGAAAGAACATCATGTCCCACCTTATATTACTTCACTGTTCCCCTTATTGGAAACTTTGAACATTTCTTGCAACAGCAAAGTGTTGGATGTGGCCTGCGGAAATGGAATACTCGGGAAATATTTAATGGACAAATTTCAGTGTAAGATCTGGGGTACAGATGTTTCTGATGTCGCATTGAGACAGTGCGATGAAATTGGGTATACTACAGAGTTGGTCAATTTGGATAAAGACAGGATGCCCTTTCCCGGAGAGGAATTTGATTTGGTTTTATTGAGCGCAATGCTTGAACATGTCATGGACCCTGAGAAGATTGTAGAAATGGCCTATCATAAATTATCCCAAGGAGGGTATGTTATTATTTTAATGCCTAACATAGTCTGGTGCTTTAATCGTTTGCTGTTTCTTTTTGGGCACTGGGATCATCGATTGATGGGAGGCACGATAGGACATATCAGCTACAGGAATAAAAATCAATTAGCTAAGATGATAAAAGAAGCAGGGTTTATGGAGTTGAATTGGGATTATTCTATTTTTTGTGTTGCAGGAGAGTCTGATTTTTGTAATAAAGGAATTAGCGGTTGGTTTATTCAGAAAATAAACAACTGGCGAGTAAGGTTTTTGCACTCCCTACTGGCCTTTAACTATATTGTGGTAGCCCGGAAATTTTAGGTGTCAGAAGTGGGAATAATAAATTCAATTAAATTTGTGTCGTCGTATCAAATTCTATGATTATCTATGAGTTTTTATTAAATCAGAGTTGTACGGGTGTATCAATATTCCCTGAAATGTATTTATGAGAGTTTTACATCTTATTAAGACGATTCAGGGTGCTACATGGGCGTTGCGTCAGATGAGGGAGTTGGTGGCGATGAATGTCGATGTGCATGTTGTATTGCCTTCATACTCCGGGAAAGCATCAATGTATGAAAAAATAGG
>JAUCGD010000459.1 GCA_030377945.1 Desulfobacterales bacterium HSG17
ACCAATTTTATCTCATTAATTGAAAAGCATAATTGTTTCTTAAAATGTTTATCAAATTAATATTTTCATTTGTAGCACTAACTTTTGTCCCTGAGTTCAACTTTTGTACTTTACCATATAATATCAATATCATAAAATTTGAGCATTTTATCGCAGCCGATGATAGGAAGTTGTTCAAAGATTCCTTGTGCAATTATGAGTCTGTCAAAAGGGTCTCGGTGATGTAAAGGAAGTTCTATCATTTTGTAGAGATGTGGCAATTCAATTTGAATAATATTGATTTCATTGTTTTTGATTTCCATCGGAATCAACTTGTTAAAAGGCGCAGACAGTTCAAGTTTGCCGATACCAGTCTTTATTGCCATTTCCCATAGGCTAGCCACGCTCATGTAAAGCTCATTTTCAAAATTTTCAATGGCATCACGAGCTTTTTCGCTTAATTTTTTATTACCGCCTATAAACCATATGAAAGTGCTTGTATCAAGTAAGATACGCATTACATATAATCCTTAAATTCATCAGGAGTTTTATCAAAATCCTCAGAAATTTTGATGAGACCTTTTGCACTTCCAAATTGACGTATTTTTTTAGTTTTTTTTGTGAGTGATATTAATTTAACGAAAGGATGACCTTCTTTAGTTATTATGATCTCATTTCCATTGGCAGTTTGATTGATGAGATCAGAGAAACTGCTTTCAGCTTTGTTTATGTCTATATTAGTGTCTGACCGAAAAGTCTCAACTATATGAATTTATTAAATTAAGATAGGTTTTGTTGAAACGAATAATCTTATCGCATTGAAATTGTTCTCATACAGAAAAAATCTCATTCAGTGTAGTCAATACTTTGAATGCGAATTGTGAAAGTGAGAAAAAAATATTCGTTTTCAAAAACAACACTATATTGCTGAAATTAAAACAATTAATCTTTTTCGGTCGGACACTAATTAACCCTAACGACCCTTATGATTTTAAGCCCCCAGAGGGGCAGATTAATACAGCCCAGGCCAGCGGCCTGGGACTGGAAAAATTCAAAATTTTAAGCCCTGAAAGGGCGGATTATGAAAAACAATATTTGCCACAGTTCAATACGCTCTTCCAGAGCTTAAGTACTATACCACATATTTTTCGGTATTATAGAATTTGTATTCCAGCATTTTCAATATTTCCTGAAATCATTAACCGGAAAACTTATGCACTAATACTTACTTTATGGGTTGTTCATATTCCAGGCCGTTGGCCTGGGCTGTACTAATACGCCCCTTTGGGGCTAAGTGACGTTGCAGGGTTAAATTGAACAAATACTTAAATTTCAACATTATTTTGATTGCAATTGAAAATAAGCTCAATTACATCAAGAAATTTGTATTACAATAAAAACTACCTGCCCAAACCGATTTTATCCATGATTTTATATTCATTTTTTTCCAAGCTCTGCCTGGGTCTTTCTCGTAACCTTCAGGAATTGACCAATTAACAGCATTTTTCAAATGAATTAATAATTTGCTACCTGCCTTTTCTTATTTCCGATTATCATTCAGGGAGTCCGGTTTTTTTGCTAAAACGGATTTTTGTCTTGCACAAGTTCTGACAAGTTTAGGCTTGCCAGGCCTTCCAAATTTTGGTGTTTTTCAATTATTTATGATTTTAGAAAACCACCGGACTTCCTGTCATTATCTGTGAATATATAACTTCGGCCTAGCATAAGGCCGGCTTGAGGCAGCTAATGCGGGGTACTTTTCTTTTTTTTAGGGCGGGATAGCAGGGCTTCAATTTTATAACGCATTTTCAGAATTAATTATTGTGCAATGTGGGGGCAATTAAACTTAGCATAAAAGGGGCAAAAAATATTAGCGTTGAGGCGTTACCTCAAATATGGTGAAAAGGTCACTCTCATGGAACACTTTGATCATCTTTACCTGTTTTCAAAAGTCACCTGTCAGATTTATGGCAGGCAGGAAACTGTTGATATGGCAGTATTGGATCTGCTGTGGAAACCGACAGGAGAACTGATTCGTTTTGTCCTGGCCAAAACAAGTCTGGGACCTATTGTTTTAATGTGCAGTGATTTGAACCAGGAACCTGTTGCTGCTCTTGAACTATACTGCATAAGAATTCGCATTGAGATCATGATTGATATGCTCAAAAATATGATAGGGGCTTTTTCTTATCGCTTCTGGTCAAAAAAGATGCCCAGGCATTCAAGAAAACCCAAGACAAATAAACTGCTGAAAACTGTTCCCAAAGATTGTCTTGATACTGTTAAACGCTGCTGGGAAGCTTATGAACGTTTTGTCATGCTGGGAAGTATATCCTTTGGAATTCTCAGTCTCATTGCCGTCAGATATAAAAATGAAATATGGGAACAGTTCGATGGATATTTGAGGACACGCTCAAGAGAATGGCCGTCCGAGAGAACAGTCAGATATGTAATCGCTCGTCTCATACTCAAGAATTTCCTCATTTCCGCACCAGTTGGGATAATGCGAGAAATTTGGATCAGATGTTTTGAAAGTAAAAAGTTCAAACCAAATCCAATTCGAGCATCTGAATCTAAAAAATAGGCTGTTTAAGGCTTTACAGCAGGGTGTAATCGGTCTCATCCAAAATGCAACTAAGTAAATTCAAGAATATCAAGCAATTAAAATGTAACAATTTCTTAAAAATCAAATTTATTGTGTAAAATTGCAAAAAATTGTAGATTTTTTTAAG
>JAUCGD010000460.1 GCA_030377945.1 Desulfobacterales bacterium HSG17
CCAACAATAAATCCTTGGTGTGTATGAAGCTCACATTTAAGAATAATAACCTTTATATCATGACCTTGAATGACAGCCTCTTCGTAAAGGTGAATATTCGGATACTTGGCGATAAGCGACATTAAACTGCATATCTTTTCAGCACCGGATTTATAAAGGCTGTCCTTTGTTCCTTTTCCGGCTATATGAATACTGCCAAAATCAACACCTCTAACAAAATTATCATTAATCCATTGCAGAAGAAGTTTACTGTTTGCTTCACGCCGGGTTAAAGCATCACTGAAAACATGAATGGGCATATCCATAGGTGAAAAGTTTGTGGTAATACCTGCTTCCTCATCTCCGTTGCATTTTTTAGGAAACATAACCTCAACGTTATTTATCTGATGTTCATTTGAAATCTGATGTTCCATAATTTCTACCTCCTTGACAATTTGATTTTTAAGGGGTAGGCTGTCTCTCGGTTAATGGTATGAGACAGCCTATGTTTCTTATCCTGCAACTGCAAGCTCTTGATGCCAGTCAAGGGCTTGCTTTATTTGGTTAATACGATATCCAGCTAAGTCTTTGACTTTCAGCCAATCTTTATGAAAATTTGTGTTCCAGGATTTGCTAATTTCAAGCAATTCCCTGTAATGCTCAATTGCTGTGGGGTAATACAGACAGCAGGATTTAATTTTACCATATTCCCAACTTACAATAATATCCTGAGTGTCTCGAAGCATCCACCAAACATAGCCACCTTCAACAAGCATCTCTGGCTGTTGCTCTGCAATGAACATCCCAAGCTCCCCATTCGATGTAATAGTTCTAATCATTATAAACCTCCTGTTCACTGTCTATAAAACGAAGATATTCTGTTTCATAATATCTCTGTTCCATAGTGCCTTCACTGAATACCCACAGCAATACAGGAAGTGAAGACATGCTCGAATTGACATATACACCCACCGCTTTAATTATTTCGCTATCATCCTTGATAATAATTGCTGTATGGATTACCTTTTCCATCTCTTCCCATCCACAACGGCTATAATCATCCACAGCTTGTTTAAGCGTTTCGTAGCTATCACAGCAATTGAACTCTGGTAACTTTGTAAAATCAGCTATGTGTAAAGCAAACATAAGTTCCTCCTTTCATTAGAATTGAAGAAAATCTTCGTCATTTTTCACCTGCCATTTGTCTGCATCTATCAATCCCAGCGACAAATCTTTGAGAAAATTCTGATATTCAGCCATGTCCTTCTTATTCAACAAATCATTGCTTATTTGTCTGAGAAAATCAGGGATTATCATTTTTGGATTAAAATCAACACAATACATTACAAACTCCTTTCTTTGGTACTTTGTTCAACTTTGAAAACACATTCACCGCATTTTGATTTGTCCTTACAGGCGCTACAAACGTCGTCGCATTCATATTTTTCAACGGTTTCCTTCAACATAGACCTTAATGTCTTTACCATTGTCGATTTTTGAAACCATGCTAAACGACGCAATGTTGCACTTTCATTCTGTGATAATTCCGGTGTATAAGCCATTGTCTTATCTCCTTTTCTTAAAATAAAAAAAGCGACCAGTCAGATACCGTTCGCCCAAGTAAAAAGTTGAAATGTTAACACCTCAACAAATGTTTATGAGAACGTCCTTAACTACTGCCAGATAACAACCCTTTCCTAATCTAACTCAAATTCATTAAGAGTTACTTTCAAGTCTGATTGATACCTGTCAAAATCATTTTGCAGTCTTGCTGATGCTTTATCTGAATCCATGTTCAATTCGCATTCACATTTAAGTGATGCACTGAAATGAGCTTCCGAATATTCAATATGCAGGTCTTCAATCATCATAACCATTTCCTTGAATATTTTTCTGTAAGTCATTATGAATCTCCAATTCTATCGTGATGAGGATGTGAAGCTAAATTATCCATTTCCTTGTTTGCCTTTGCTCCCTTTATCTGAGCATTAGAAACAGTGGTTTTATATTCCTGTTCCTCTTGCTTCATTTTACTTGCAAATTCTCCAAGTTTGTTCATGAGGATATTATAATTCTCAACATCAATACCAGGGCGGTTAAATTTCCACCAATTATGGATGCCCCATTTCTTCATACAAAAGGCTCGAACTCTTGTTCTGAATTGACTTTTATCCAGATTATGCAATGTTGCCAGATTTGTTATTGCTTCTTCAAGAATACGATGTTGAACTGTATCAATCATTTTTTTCCCTGGTGTGTCTTGTGGTGCTGATTGTTCTGGAGCATCATAACTTTTTGTTGCTGTTTGATTTCCTTCTGGCTTTGCTACTGCCCAATCTGGTAATTTTGGTGGATTCCATTTAAAACTAGGATACTGGTTTTTCTTTTCTTTCTGATAAAATTTCCCATTTTGAGTGATAATTGCGAATGTCGCTTCAAGCTTATACAGGTATCTGCCAATGCCCCATTGCACGGCACTGCGCTTCATAGCTCCCGACAGACCGCCCTTAACTGCCTCAATGTTTGTATTTTCTGCGCCGTCCCATTTAGTTATCCATTCATTTCCAACTTTGATGGATAAACCGCAGAGTGTTCCACCTTCAGGGCCAGCTTTATATTCATTCTTCCAGCTTTCAGGCCCAACGGCCCAATCAACTCTATCCATAATTGCACGATTGGTAACATAAGCTAGAACCATTGCCCAATGTCGATTACCACTTAC
>JAUCGD010000461.1 GCA_030377945.1 Desulfobacterales bacterium HSG17
TCTGATAGTAGTATTTTTAACTATTGTAAGGTTGGCTTATCTAACCTATTTTGTTTAAATTAATTAAAATTTCTTCATTAACTCATTGTCAGCAACATCAAAGCCAGGTGCGACCTGCAATAGTTTGATCCACTTTAACCGTGGGAAGTGCATGGGTTGATTTGCAACAAGTGTCAATTGAAGTCTTGTACGCTGGGCTGCTTTATATAAAATATTTTTAATCACCACAGGGCAGACATCTGCATCTACCCATATTTTCATTTCATCCTCCTTTAGGAACGCCCCATTTTCTGGAGGATTGCTTTTACCTGGTTACCATCTGCAAGCTTTCCAAAATGTTTCATAACATTTCCCATGGCCTGCATTGGGCTTTTGAACTTTGAAAAGTCGACATTATCCTGAATCCATGTTTTGATATCCTCGGTAGTTGCCATCTTGGGAAGATATAAGTTAAGCAGCTCCAGATAGTCTGAGGTGGTTTCTTCCTTAAGCTCGAGCACGGTCTTTTCTGATTTGACAAATTTACGGATAATGTTCAGAAGGTCTTCATCGGTTATCTCTTCAGGTTTTTTTGCCCGGGTTGTCTTTTTCCCGCTCTCAAGGGTTATGGATACTGTGAGACTGGGAAAAGTTCCCATGATAAGACGCATGGTATCCCGAACAGCAGTATTTTTTTTTAACATGGCGCTTTTCATATCCTGACGGATTTTATCATAGAGGGAAGCTTCCATTGATGAGTCCCATCCATATTTGTCTGTGATATCTGTCATTGGCAACACCTATCCTTTTATATTATTCAATTCCCATAAGATTATAGGTTTCAATATTTGTTTCAATACCCTTAAGGAAAACTTAATTTATTCTTCTAAAGGAGCTGTATCCTCATTTCCTTCGACAGTCGTTTTTCGCTTTTCCAACTTACGTTGCATTTTTTTCTCTTTTTTCTTTTTCTTTGCCAATTCTTTTTGGCGCTTTTCAAATGAATAGTTTGGTTTAAACATGGGCAAATCCTTATTGGTGCTTTGTGTTTTAGCTAAAAAAAACTGCGATAAAAAAGGACTCTGCAGGTTGTTGCAGTGCCCTCAAAATGTGAATGCCAGTGTTTACTGCTGGACAACATTCTCCGCAGCAGGCCCTTTAGGACCATCTACAACCTCAAAGGTTACCCGTGCACCTTCCGTTAAGGATTTGAATCCCTCGGACTGAATTGCAGAATGATGAACAAATAAATCTTTGCCGCCTTCCTGTTCGATAAAACCAAAACCTTTTGAATCGTTAAACCATTTTACTGTTCCTTCAGCCATTTTTTATTACTCCTTTCTAATTAGTTCCTTAGGGGAACCTCGTTGTTATCTTGTCGAGGCATCATTTGATGCGTCAACTGTCAGTCTGGGTATCCAGACAAATTTGTTATGAACGAGCTGTCCTGCTTCTGTTGTTCGCCAAAGAAAAGACTCCGCTGCGTTGGTTTCTACCTCGCCCGCCTGAAACCGGTTTTTTCCCTCTCGGCCTTGGTCGTGAAAAGCGTTTCCCTTTTTTTTTAACAACAGTCTCTTTGGGATCCCAGGCAAAACCAGGGGTTGCCTGGCGACGCATCTTTTTTCCCAGATTCCGCTCTATGAGTGAAATTATTTTGCTGTCTTCCTGACCGGCAAAAATAAATGCCTGACCGGTTCGTTCTGCCCGTCCGGTACGCCCTGTACGATGGGTGTATGCTTCGGTTGTATCTGGGACATCATAGTTGATGACATGGGAAATTCCCTTCACATCAATCCCCCGGGCAGCAATATCCGTGGCCACCAGGATTTTGAATGTACCATTCTTAAAACCGTTCAGTGCCTTCTGCCGCTTCAGCTGTGAAAGATTGCCTTGAATTGAAGCTGCTCTATAGCCCGCTTTTTGCAGTACCAGAGCCAGACTTTTTGCCTTGTGCTTAGTTCGGGTAAAAACCAGGGTACTCTTCATTTCCTCTTTTTGAATAATGGTCTTAAGCAAAGAGGTCTTCTGTTCTTTTGCAACCTGAAACAGGACATGGGAAATTGCACGAACCGGCTGGGTATGATTGATTTGTACAGTTGCCGGATTTATCAATATATTTTCCGCCAGGTGACGGATTTCCTTAGGCATGGTGGCAGAAAAAACCAGAGATTGACGTTTCTTTGGCAGTTGCTTGATGATCCTGCGAATATCCGGTAGAAATCCTTTGTCAAACATATGGTCTGCCTCATCAAGAACTAGCGTTTCAACAGTTTTCAAAGAAAAAACCCGGTCATTAAAAAGGTCCAGCAACCGACCCGGGCATGCAACAATAATTTCCACGCCACTTCGGATTGCTTTGATCTGGGGATTCTTACTCACACCACCATAAATGGAAATACTTCGCAATCCGGTTCTTTGTGCCATTTTGCTGATATCTGCATGAATCTGTTCTGCCAATTCCCTTGTGGGTGCTACGATTAAGGCCCGTACTTTTTTTCTAGGACCATCCAGCAGTCGCTGGAGAAGGGGCAGTACAAAAGCTGCAGTCTTTCCAGTGCCGGTCTGGGCCAGACCAAGAATATCTCTACCTTCAAGTATTGGGGGAATAGCCTCTTTTTGGATCGGGGTGGGAAGTGTATAGCCGCAGGCAGCGATGCCAGCTTCTATTTTAGGGTCAAATTTAAAATTTTTAAAACTCATTAATACTCCTGTGTATTCC
>JAUCGD010000462.1 GCA_030377945.1 Desulfobacterales bacterium HSG17
CCTATGTTGGAAAGACATCCGTGGAAAGCAGTAGAGAATAATATTTTCGGGACAAAAAACCTTGTGGAAGTTGCAGATCAGTTCAATTGTGAAAAATTTGTTTTTGTTTCAACTGATAAAGCAGTTAATCCATTTAATATTATGGGAGCTAGTAAACGAGTTTCAGAAATGATTGTGCAAAATCAAAACATTATTGAAAAATCAAATACAAGTTTTATAACTGTAAGGTTTGGAAATGTTATCGGAAGTGTTGGCAGTGTTATTCCTCTCTTTAAAAAACAGATCCAGGAGGGAGGTCCTGTTACCGTGACACATCCTGATATTATTCGATATTTTATGCTGATTCCGGAAGCATGCCAGTTGATTCTTCAGGCTATTACCATGGGAAAGGGTGGGGAAATATTTATTCTTGAAATGGGGGACCCGATTAAGATAGATCATATGGCACATGATTTGATAAAATTTTCAGGTTTTGAACCTGATGTAGACATTAAGGTTGAATATACCGGTTTAAGACCTGGAGAAAAGTTGTATGAAGAATTAATGACAGAACTGGAGGATGTTGTACAAACAGATCATAAAAAAATTTTGGTTTTAAACAGTACAAAGGTTGATTTGGGGGTTTTAAATGATAAGTTGGGGAAACTAAGAATAGAATCTCAAAATAGAAATGTTGAAAAGATAAAGAGTTTGTTTAAAGAAATTGTTCCCGAATATAATCCCTATCCTGAACAGGAATAAGAAAATTGCATTGGAAAACAGGCTTTTATCTTAAAATAAAAATTGAGTATAATATCAAATCGGAACAGAGATAGGAAATGCAATGAAATGTTTTTTTGATTTTTTGGTCTCTATAATGTTATGTGTTCTGCTGTTGCCGATTTTCGTTCTGATTGCTGTTCTTGTAAGGCTCAAATTAGGAACGCCGATCCTTTTTAAGCAGCAACGTCCCGGGCTTAATGCGAAACCTTTTATCCTTTATAAGTTTCGTTCAATGACAAATAAAAAAAGTCAAAAAGGTGAACTATTACCTGATGCTGAAAGGCTTACTCGATTCAGTCGTTTCTTGAGAGCATCCAGCCTGGATGAATTGCCTGAACTCATTAATATTTTAAAAGGTGAAATGTGTTTGGTTGGACCAAGACCGCTTTTGATGCGTTATTTAAAATTGTATAATTATGAACAAGCCAAACGCCATGATGTTAAACCCGGGATAACCGGATGGGCCCAGGTTAATGGGCGTAATGCAATCAGTTGGGAAGACAAGTTCAAAATGGATGTGTGGTATATAAATAATCAAAGTTTTTACCTTGATATAAAAATCCTTCTGTTGACCGTTATAAAGGTATGTAAACGTGAAGGTGTGAATCAGGAAGGTCAAGTAACTACAAGAGAGTTTATGGGAAACAACTAAAATGCATACGAGATTTGGAGAGTGGGAACATCCTGATATTATAGATGGGATACCTACCAAATATAACTGGATCGTTCAGAATATAGATGGATTTACACTTGGCTATAAAACAGATATAGGAGCTTTTTCTTACATCAATGCACAATATGAAGTTGTTATTGAAGATTATGTTCAATTAGGCTCTCATTGTTCAATTTATTCAGTTTCAACAATTGATGGGAAAAAAGGAAAGGTAACTCTTAAGAAGAATTGTTGTATCGGCAGCCACAGTACAATAATGCCAGGTGTTACAGTAGGATTAAACTCAATTGTTGGTGCTCACAGTTTAGTGAATAAGGATATCCCGGACAATGTTATTGCTTTTGGCGTGCCTGCCAAAATTATAAAAAAAGTAGAGGATTAATATGTATTTTGCTCCATGGCCATCTTTTGAAGAAGACGAAATACAGGCAGTTGTTAATGTATTAAAATCTGGAAAAATAAACCAATGGACTGGGAATGAGGTAAATTCTTTTGAAAGAGAATTTGCCCAGTCTGTTGGATTAGATTATTCTATTGCCCTTGCCAATGGAAGCCTTGCGCTTGATCTGTCTCTCAGGGCATTTGCGATCGGTCATGGGGACGAGGTCATTGTTACCTCTCGTTCGTTCATAGCTTCGGCCAGTTGTGTTGTTTTAAGAGGAGCCACTCCTGTTTTTGTAGATGTTGACCCTGTCAGCCAGAATATAACTATTGAGAGTATTTCTAAAGCAGTCACTTCAAAAACAAAAGCTGTCATAGCGGTTAACTTAGCAGGGTGGCCATGTGCATTAGATAAAATAAAATCGTTTTGTGAACAAAATGATATGGTTCTCATAGAAGATTGTGCGCAGTCACATGGGGCTCAATACAAAGAGAGAAAAGTGGGCAGTTTTGGTGATTGTTCTATTTTTTCATTTTGTCAGGATAAAATTATATCCACTGGCGGCGAAGGTGGTATGTTATTAACAAATGACAAGAAGATATGGGAGAAAGTTTGGAGTTATAAGGATCATGGGAAAAAATATGATCAGGTTTTTTTGAAAGAACACGACCCTGGATTCCGATGGGTTATTGAAAATTTTGGAACCAATTGTAGAATGACAGAAATGCAGGCGGCTATTGGAAGGAGGATGTTGAAAAAACTAGACAGAATGGTGGAGAAAAGACGTTTTTTTGCAGATTTTTTAAATCAAAACTTGAAAAATATCCCAGGATTAAGAGTTACAATACCTACGGCTGAAATTTATCATTCTTATTATAA
>JAUCGD010000463.1 GCA_030377945.1 Desulfobacterales bacterium HSG17
CCTGGTGTAGTAACACTGCGCCAGCAATCTGAAACCCAAAGCAAACCCTCTTACTTCAGAGGACATTGCTGGGCTGTTACCGGGCTGGTAATTGGTTCAATGGCCGCTCCTTACTGTCTCCCCCTGGATGCACCTCTTAAAGATGATTCTGACACAGAACGGATTGATTTTCTTACTACATCTGCTGAGTCAGCAGAGGACAAGGTAGCAAAAAAGGAAATGGATGTTTTGCTGCATAACAAGATTGCAGAGTTTAGAAAAAAACTGACAGACAGGGAACTTGAGATATTTGATCAGAGGATTTTTTCTGATACACCTGTCACTTTGCAGGAAATCGGGGACAGTTATGGAATATCACGAGAAAGGGTTCGTCAGGTTGAAAAAAGTGTTGTTAAAAAAATGAGAGACTTTTTTAAACGTGAAATAATTGACTTTGACTCATACACAGATGGCAATGATTCCCAATAATTATTTCATTTTATTTATATAAGAAAAATTTTTAAAAAGATACTCAGGATTATTCTATTTATGAAAGCAAGATTATTTAAATTGGCCGTATTTATATTGGTTCCTGTTGCCAGCTATTTATTATTTTCCGGCTGTGCCCCGGGAATTCTGAATGCTCCGGATAAAACTTTAGCTGAAGTTTCGGAATTAAAGCAAGAGCATAAAAATGGAGACCGTTACTACTATTTTACGGAGTCTCAATTGCTGACCAGAAAAGGTAATTTTGAAAAAGCAATCTTTTATCTTAACAAAGCTATAAAAAAAGATCCTGATTCTTCATTTTTGCAGGAAGAACTAGCAAGTCTTTATCTTCGCCAGCAAAATTCTGATAAAGCTTTAAAAATACTAGAAAAAATCATTAAGGAAGATCCTGAAAATATTGATTCCCTGATATTATACGGAAAATTAAAACAAACCCTTAAAGATAATGAATCTGCTAAAAAAGCATATGAAAAAATAATAAAAACAGACCCTTTTCAAAAAGAAATTTATCTTCGTCTTGGTTCTATTTACATGGATGAAGAAAAGCTGGATAATGCCTTTCGTGTATATGAACAGCTTGTACAATTCTTTCCTGACTCCTATGTGGGATTTTTTTTTCTTGGAAAAATATATGCTGAAACAGGTGATTTAAAACAGGCTGAAAAATCTTTTTTAAAAACATTAAAACTTGAACCTGATCTTGAAGAACCACGTTTTGAGCTTATCAATATTTATGAAACCCAGGGAAAAGAAAAAAAGATCATAAGCATTTACAAAGATATACTTGAGATAGATTCTGATAATATTCGAGCTTCCATGGGAATTGGCTATTATTATTACAATATAGGCCGGTTAGAAAGTTCGGAAAAAATATTATCCGGGCTTGGCAAAGAAAGCATAAACAATCCTGAAATAATAAGAACCCTGATACGGCTTTATATAGAACAGAAAAACTATGCTGGGGCAATTATCATAATAGAAGGATTGTTAAAAGGCGGGCCGGAAAACTCTGATCTTCATTATATTGCAGGAGTGGCATTTGACGGAATAAAAGATGAAAAAATGATGCTTTATCATTTTAAAAAAGTAAAGCCAGGTTCCAGATTTTATCAAAACGCCTCTGTTCATATTGCCTTTTTATATCAGGAGCAGGGGGAGATAGAAAAAGGTATTTCATTTTTAAAAAGCGTTATCAAAAAATTACCTGATAATACTGATTTTATTATGTACCTGGGGTCATTTTACGAAGAAATCAAGCAATTTGATAAAGCTGTTGAAACATTGAAGCAGGGGCTTAAAATTGCTCCTGATAATACCAAACTGCTGTATCGTCTTGGAGTGGTTTATGACAGATGGAATAAAAAAAATGAATCCATTGAAATCATGAAAAGGATAATTGAATTAGAACCTCAACATTCCAATGCTCTTAATTATCTTGGCTATACATATGCTGACCTGGGAAAAAATCTGGATGAGGCTGAACAGCTGATTAATGAAGCATTAAAATATAAACCTGATGACGGTTACATAATTGACAGCCTTGCCTGGGTATTTTATAAAAAAGGTGAGTATAAAACCGCATTGATGCACCTCAAAAAAGCAGTAAAACTTGTTCCTGATGATCCTATAATACTTGAACATTTGGGAGATGTTTATCTAAAACTCGGTTTAGAATCAAATGCCTTGATATATTATAAAAAATCCCTTTCAGAACGTCAGCCTGATGATAAGGCAGGTATAAGAAAAAAGATTCGAAAATTAAGCGGCAAAGATTTTTAGCCTGATGTTTTCAACTATCAAACCGTTTTTGTACTATTTACTTGCAGGTCTTATGCTGTTAATGACCTCATGTACCGGTATGACAGGACATGAAAAGAACCCTCCTGTTTCTTATGAAGCTTCAGTATTATTGTCAGATCTGAAAAACAGGAATAATACTTTAAAAACATTTAAAGGAACCGGAAAAATTGTATTCAGGGATAAATATAATGTACAAATTTCCCGTGCAGCCTGGATGGGAGATAGAAATGGAAAACTTCGAATAAGCCTTTTAAACCTTTCTGGACAACCCGCAGCAAGCTTTTCAAGTGACGGTGAATATTTTTATGCTGTCTCCCACTCAGACATGCGTTTTTATAAAAAAAAAGCATCTGATCCGGGTCTTAAGCAGATTATGACAATCCCTGTAAAAACCAGTT
>JAUCGD010000464.1 GCA_030377945.1 Desulfobacterales bacterium HSG17
CATGGCAGATTCCCTATTCCGGGTATATCTTTTGCAGCTTTTTTTGGGGATGTGCGCCATGATACTTCAACTGCATCAAGTGCAAGATCTGGGGGAATAAAGCCAAGCTGGGTTATAAGGCCAAAACCTTTACGGTCAACATGAGCTGCAATGCTCAAGCCGCCTATGCTTTTTGTTTTTTCCACTATATCTTTAAGTCCAAGGGTTGTAGCTCCGATTAAAAGTCTTGGATTTTCACCGATTACCATATCATTTTCATCAACAATAACCTGATACCCAAAATAATCAGGTTTATTGTTTCCAGGCAGGTGTGCATAAATATATTCCTGCATAATCAAGCCTTGTTCAATGGTCTTAAAAACAGCAAGTATATGAACCTCTTCTTTGGAACATATTTCCATTCCAGGCAGAACATGTAAATTCTGATTTTTACCTGCTCTAATAACAGCTTCTGCATTTTCAACAGAATTATGGTCGCACACAGCAATAATATCAAGCCCTTTTTCACAGCTTTTCTCAACAATATTCTTAGGACTCATATCCCAGTCACCACAGGGTGAAAGGCATGTGTGAATATGTAAATCAGCCTGTTTTTCCTGCATCCTGTCAGCCTGTTTTTCCTAATCTGATTTTCCTATTTTGGTTTTCCTATTCTGATTTTCCTATTCCGGTCTCATAAATTTTTCCTGCAAGAACAAATGCAGATTCAGGATAAAGAAGCAAAGGAATATTTTCCTGATCTGCCTTTTCAATTGTATCTTCATCAGGCTCATGACCTCCTACCAGTACAATGGCTGCCATTTCTTTTAAAACTGCAATGGCCACAACATTTTGATGGCCCTGTACAGTCAGCCAGATACATCCGTCAGGAGCTTTACCCATTACATCACTTAGCAGATCACCTGCATATCCGTCTGTTATTTTCCTTTCCATGCCCTGTTTTCCGGCAGCTGTTTCCAATCCTAACTTATCTGCAAGTTCCTTTACTATCATTTTCCCTGTCCTCATTTTTTTGATTTTTATTACGAGCTCGAAGTTCCAGGCAGTCTTCCAGGGAGGCGTTTCCCCTGATAACATCTTCTGCAAAGGCCCTGCATCCGGGAGAACCACAGGCTGCACAATTTTTCCCGTCAATCACATTCATAAGCCTGTATATTTCACTTAAAGTTTCAAGAGACAATGCTTCTCTTTTTATCCCGAACTGTTTTTTCATGGCCTCAGGATCGTTCTTTTTTAAAGACCATCCTTGTCCGTAAAGCTCAAGCAGTTTATCAGGAGATACCCGTCGTTTGAGATCACCTTTAAAAACCAGGTTGTGAACAGCTCTTTTAGCCAGATACCTGTCAACTGTGGTCAATATCCCGCCCAGGCACCCTTCACTGCATGTTCTGAATTCAATATATTCCATATTCTGAAACTGTCCCATTTCAATCTTTTCAAGATAGGAAATGGTTTCTTTTAATCCTGATACAGCCAGGGACCGATCAATATTCATACCTGCAATTTCACCGCCTGACAATCCCCATACCAGGCTGTGTTTATCCACACTGTAATCAAAGCAGTCCTGGGGCAGATCAGATATTTTCCCCTTTGTAATATTTTCAATTTGAGCAATGAGCTCAGGATATATATCATTGAACCCCAGGGATTTTACC
This sequence comes from Desulfobacterales bacterium HSG17, assembly GCA_030377945.1. Next base: position 1,656 of record JAUCGD010000464.1, read on the forward strand.
TTATAAGGATCTTCTTCCATAAAAGAAGCTCTGCTGGGTTCTATCTTGGTAGGGCACGGTACGATATAGTACAGGCTAAAAGGTTTGTCATTATTCTTATAAACCTGATTTATATATGCCTGATTATGATAAATTCGGGAAATTTTGCGGTTTACTTCCCTGGTCATGAGTGACACAGGCCGCATTACAGGAAGAACATTGGGAAGAAGGCTGGGAAAATGATAGGCTATAAGCCGGACAACAACAGGACAGATTGGAGAAATAAGAGGCCAGGGCGAACATCCTGTGCGCCTGTTCTCTGCAATGTATTCTTCAGTAGCGCACTGAAACATTTCAAGAAAGTACGACATATCAACAGCATGATGAAAACCCATCTGCCTGAGCCCTAAAAGAACATCTTCGGGCATTACTCCGGGAAATTGAGAATACAATACAGGAGATACCAAAGCAACGGAAACATCCCTGGTATCAAGTTGATCCAGCTTAGAGGTGGAAGCCCTTACAGCTCCATCTGGACAGATACGAATACACTCTCCGCATCCTATACAATGATTGGACATTACAACAGGCTTTTGTGTCTTCATTCGGAGTGCCTGGGTAGGGCATATCCGAACACAATCTATGCAGCCTGTACAGAGGTCTTTGTTAAAACGGACATAAGGGGAGAGCTGCTTGGCTTTGCTCAACTCTATCCTCCTTCCCCGGACGTATAATAAATCATCCGGATATTTGTCCCTTTCATTTTTTCAGATTCAATATAGAATTTATCTGAATTTTTTTTCATATTTGGCAGCCCCATCCCAGCTCCAAACCCCATATTCCGAAATTTTTCAGATGCTGTGGTAAATCCTTTTTCCAATGCTTGATCAACATCTTCAATACCAGGGCCGTTGTCTGTAATTGAAAGGCTCACCCTGTCGTCAAAAAGTTCAAGCTCCAGATGGCCTTCTCCGCCATGCATGACCACATTCATTTCACCTTCGTAGCCGCATATAGCAATCCGCCTGATTAGTTTTGG
>JAUCGD010000465.1 GCA_030377945.1 Desulfobacterales bacterium HSG17
TAAAAGCAAAGATGATCTGTTATTAAATACAATTGTAAAAGATATTGCTATACTTGTAGAGCAGCCACGAGAGATATGGCCTTTAAGTCTTATACGGAGTATGGCTGATGAACTGATAGAACAGATCTCTGTTCGTAAAATTAAAGCAAATTTAGAAAGTCGATGGTTAAACCTTGTGGGATACTGCATGCGTCCCGGATTTGGAGACGGTTTTGATGAACACAGGATAAAAAAACTCTGGAAAATATATAAAACCGGTCCTGTTCATTCCAACAACGCCCAGGTAAGATCCGAATGGTGGATTATGTGGAGAAGGGTTGCAGGAGGTTTGAAACCGGGCCAGCAAAGGCAGTTTATTCAAGATCTCAGCAGCCTTGTGTTAAGCAAAAAAGGGGTTAAATCAAAAATATCACCCCAGGAACAAAAGGAAATCTGGATGGCTGTTGCAAATCTGGAATATCTTCTTGTAAAAGACAAGATAAACTGGGGCCGTCAGCTCTTGAGTATTATACGTTCCCAGAAAGCTGCACCACAGAATATCTGGTCACTTTCACGGCTCGGAGCCAGGGAATTGTTATACGGGCCTGTTGACAGGGTAATTCCTCCAAAAGAGGCTGTGTCCTGGATTAAGCAGCTTATGAATAAAGAATGGAAGAATCCAAAACCAGTATGTTCGGCCATTGCCCAGATGTCACGAAAAACAGGTGACAGGATGCGGGATATTGACAGGGAATTTATCTCTGAAATCATAACTTATTTATCTCAATATGATTTTACTGAATCTGATATAAAATTTTTAAAACAAATTGTTTTATTGGAGAAAAAGGATGAAAGCGCTATTTTTGGAGAATCTCTGCCATCAGGAATTGTTTTGAAAACCTGATCCTGATGCCTGAATATTGATAAATGTTTAAAATTCGGAGGTATAATAAAAATGAAAAGAGCAGTTAAAATATTGGCAATGTTTTTGGCAGTTTGTCACCTGTTGATTCTATTTCCCTGCTGGGCACAAGATCAGCCTGAAGAAGAACTTACTTCGAATTACTGGTTTAAAAAAGGGCTTGAACAGGCTCAAAAAAATAATTTTGACCAGGCTGTGGAGCATTACACCAAAGCACTTGAAATTAATCCCCATAACTCCGCAGCTTATAATAACAGGGGAATGGCATTCAGCCGTAAAGGGGAATATGCTAAAGCCATTGATGATTATACCAAAACACTGGAAATAAAACCTGACCTTGCCCTGGCTTATAATAACCGTGGTCTGGCATGGGGGAAAAAAGAGGATTATAAAAAAGCTATTGAAGACTTTAGCAAAGCTATTGAGTATGAACCTGACTATGCACAGGCTTACTATAACAGGGGAAATTCTCAAGATGAAAAAGGCGATCTTGACAAAGCTGTGTCTGATTATACAAGGGCGTTAAGTATTAAACCTGATTATACCCAGGCATATTACAACAGGGGCATAACCTTGTTTAAAAAAGGCAATATAGACACAGCAATTGCCGATTTTACAAAGGTTTTAAGTCTTAAGCCTGACTTTGCCCAGGGATATTACAGCCGGGGGATTTCCTGGTTTAAAAAAGAAGAGTTGGACAGGGCAATTGCCGATTTTTCAAAAGCACTTGAAATAAATCCAAAATATGCAGAAGCATATTATAACAGGGGCATTGCATGGGCAGATAAAGGAGATTATGACAGGGGTATTGCAGATTACACAAAAGCCATACAGATTAATCCCAATCCTGTATGGTTGAAAAAGCGGTTTTAGAATTATCAATTTTTGAACCATCCTGACCATCCCGATTCAAAAAAGGAGGCTTATCATGAAATCATCTCAATGGATAACAGAAAATTTTGAATTTATTGTTTCCGAATACGGGGGAAAATATATCGGAGTAATCAATGATATAGTGATAGCGGCTGCACTGACACCCCGTGAAGTTCTTGAAAATGCAAAGAAATTAGGAAGAAATGAAGAAGATGTTTCTCTTTTGAAAGTTCCCACTCAGGATGAATTATTATGCATTCTTTAGAATTCAAATACGCTTATCATAGAATGAGAAGTATTCCTCTTATTCCTGTGAGTTTGAGAACAGGCGGAAAGTGGATGGAAGTCTGGGCTTATGTTGATTCCGGTTCCTTTTATACAATTTTTGATGATAAGATCGCTGAAATATTAAATATCAAATTAGACACAGGACAAAAAACTTTTGTAGTAGTGGGAAACGGCAGTTATATTCCTGTTTATCTTCATAAAATCGGAATGAAAATCGGAACAGACGAATTTGGGGCAAAGATAGGTTTTTCTCCTAAATTGAATGTAGGGTTTAACTTGGTCGGAATGAATATTTTTGACAGATACCGGGTTATTTTCGATAACAAGGCAAAAAAGATTATATTTGAGAATAATGAATAATGAACGATTAGCAAAACTATCTCAACAATTTGAGTTGCAAAGGCTGTTTGAAAGTGGGAGCGGTTATAATGCAGGGGGATTTATCACCTGCTATCAGCAATTTTTGAACCATGATTCACATGATTAAATGATTTTCATGATGAACCTTTTACTTTATTATCAAGTTTTTTTAACTGATTTTATTGACAGTTTTAGGTGAAAAAAAATTATGCTTTCTAATAATTAGACAATGGAGTGCCAAACTTTCAGTT
>JAUCGD010000466.1 GCA_030377945.1 Desulfobacterales bacterium HSG17
GGAATAATTGATGATATTATGTCTGTGGCAGTAGATAATTCAAAACAGGCTCAATATGATTTTTCGGGAACAATGCCTGAAACCAAGAATTCAAATTGTCTTATACACGCACAGGTGTAACAAATGACTGGCATAACTTCTACTTTAAGTATTGCAAAGACAGCCATTGCAGCACAGCAGTATGGCCTGAATGTTACAGGGCATAATATTGCCAATGTAAACAATCCTGATTATTCAAGGCAGAATGCTAATCATATCAGCAATAAACCTGCTGCATATGCAGGGTTTCTTTTTGGCACAGGAGTGAATGTTACCCAGATCCAACAGAGTGTGGATAGGTTACTAGAAAACAGGCTGACAGATGAAAAATCCACCCAGGCTATGTTTGAAGAGGCAGAATCTTATATGAAAGTTCTTGAAGGCTTTTTTGATGAGAATTCTGAAGCCAGTATGAACAGTATTATAAGTGATTATTGGAATGCATGGCATGATCTTGGAGATAATCCTCTCGGTGTTTCAGAAAGAGTCCAGATTTATGAAAAGGGTATAAAACTGACAGAACAATTTAATTCTGTAAAATCTGATCTTGATCAGGTTTCCCTTGATATAACTTATGAGATTGAATCATCATTAACTGATATAAATGCATTTGCCACACAAATTGCAGATCTTAATCGTGAAATACTGGGCCTTGAAGCAAATAAAACAGCTAATGACTTAAGGGATCAAAGGAATTCTCTGGTGGATCAACTAGGAGAATTGATTAACATTGATATCATTACCCAGGGAAACGGTTCAATTATAATAAACGGAGGCAACGGTTCTACCCTTGTAAACGGAGTTGACAGCTATCAACTGACCATGACAAGCAAAAGAGTTATGTGGCAGGGTTCTTACGGGTCAACACTTGATATCAGTGATGATATCAGTGGTGGAAAGGTTGCTGGCTGGCTTGAAATAAGAGATGAGGTGATTCCCAAGTATCAAACCCAGATTGATGAACTGGCAAAAGAGATGATCTGGGCTGTAAATTATCAAAATTCCCAGGGTTCAGGGCTTGAATATTATACTGGCACTTTAACCGGCAATTACAGTGTTGATGAAAGCGGATGGTTTTCCAGTTTTGATTTTGGAGACAAGATTGATTATACTAAAGATTTTACCATGTGGACACAAGATCATTCTGAAGCTGAAACAGCCTATCGTAAAATTATGATGGATATGGGGGTTTCGGAGGCTTCCCTTTCCAACTGGCAGGGTATGGCTCCAGGGGCAGACCAGGCAATATATAAACTGAATGTTGTTGATGAAGGTTATATTGGAGATAAAATTGTTACCCAGACAAATGGCGACAGGCTTGCTGAAGTTTGGGGAACATCTTCCGGCAATGCTTCAACAGCGCTTGACAATATTATGGCCGATCAAACTCTTTCTATTTATGGCAGTTCAACAGGAACACATAAAATTGAGATTCAGGATTCAGGCGGGGATGCAACAAGATCTGCAGCATCAATATCATCGGCATTAAATTCAATTGAAGGCATTACTGCCTATGCCTCAAAGACTGAAGCAGAGTTTGATATTTCCGGTATTTCAAATGCCCAGGATGGTGATGAGGTAAAATATTCACTCTATATTGATGGCTCTGTATATCAAAAAAGCTTTATAGTTGACACAAGTCTGGCCACTTCAGGTTCGGCTGCTCTTGCGATTCAATTTGAAGATTCGCTTGTTGAAGTGGTCAATACAGCCAATTCCATGAATCTTGATACAGATCTTTATGCTGATGGTTTTAAATTTTCAAGTGATAAAGGGGCAACACTCGGTGTCCAGGATTTTCAAATTCAGGATAATGCCGGGATCCAGTTAGATACATTTTCGAATTTTAATAATACTGATACAGTAACATTTGAAATTACATCCGATGGAGTACCCAATACCAGTACAACTGTCTCTGTTGATCTTACAGGAGTTGCAGATACTACAGATGAAACTGAGGTTTCAACTGTGTTTTACAATGCTATTGAAGCTGCCATCGTTAATAAACCATTTACCATTGAGTGGGGTACAGCAGCTGACTCAATTCTTATAAGAAACACTGACGGTTCAAATATTACTTTTCAGAATGCAGGAAATGATACAGGCAATGATGCAACTATTAATTTTACATCCCTGTCAGGCACATCTTCATCAGCAGGAAATACAAGTTTTCTTTTCAACTCTATCGATGTGGAAACCTTTGATTCTTTGACAACAAGCGGGGATACAGTTACTTTTGGGATGCCTTCCACCATAACAACAGCTGTTACAGGAACATCAGCTGTAATTACCGAAAGTACATATACAGGTGGTGCAGCAACAACATCAGCAGTTATTACCGGAACCATTACAGCACTTCTTGATTCAGGAATGTCAATACAGTCAGATACAATGGCCAATACAGGGCTGTTTGGTACAGCAGGAACAGCAACAACAGGAAGTTCTATCATCACCCTTGGAGGTGAGGATGGATTTACTGCTTTTGATGCAGGAGATACTATCTCTTTTGATGTTGATGGAACAAATATCAGTTATGTAGTGGCAGCAGGTGCTGGTGCAACAGAAGCAGGACTTGCAAGCCAGCTTTACACACAGTTAAATACAACTTTATCAAC
>JAUCGD010000467.1 GCA_030377945.1 Desulfobacterales bacterium HSG17
GAGCTGCCCTGTCAGAAGACAGCCAGATTTACAGGGAAAACACAAGCTTTTCCAACCTTGATTTTCTAAATGAACCTGCTGCATTGCTCATGAACCTTAAACCGGATAAGGACGGAAACATAGAGATTGACCGGAAGGATCTGGGAAAACACCGGCAAATCCATATTATTGCTGTTGATCCTGCAAACATGGTTTACAGGGAAATATCTTTATCTGATCCTGAAATTTCCTTAAAAGATTTGCGAATGTCCGGCAGGCTTGATTCCAATGCCCATTTTACAGAACAGAAGCAGATAAGTCTTGTAAATCCCGGAGAAACATTCAAACTGGAAGATATTACAACCTCTGAGTTTGAAATATATGATTCTCTGGATAAGGTATATTCCCTGGTTTCAACCCTAAGCTCAAATTCCGTTCTGAAAGAGTTTAAGTTTATCCTTAACTGGCCTGAAATGACAGATATTGAAAAAGAGGAAAAATATTCAAAATATGCCTGCCATGAATTGAATTTTTTTATTTATCATAAAGATCCCCGTTTTTTTAATGCTGTAATTCTTCCCTGCATTCAAAATAAAAAAGACAAAACCTTTCTTGATAAATGGCTTACAGGAGAAAATCTTGAACAATATAATGACTCCTGGGCATTTTCCCAGTTAAATATAGTTGAAAAAATTCTCCTTCTCAAAAGTACATCAAAAGATAAAACCCGTGCAGAAAAATATGTCAAAGACCTTTTTGATATGATTCCTCCTGATATTGATAAATTCAATCTCCTGTTTGACACAGCCTTAAAAGGCAGGTCTCTTGAGCAGGACAGCTTTGGCTTTGACGATGCAAAGGATGAAATGCTGGCTCAAATACAATCATTTGGTGAAGGAAAAATGCTGGCCGGAGCTTTGCCGGAATCATTAAAAAAAGAGATGTCAAGCCGTTCAATATCAGCAGCCAAATCAATGCCCGCACCATCTCCATCGGCACCTGCTGCCCTGATGGAACAAAGTCTTGAAGCTGAAATGGACATGGCTCCCATGATGGGAGGAAAAGGTGTTAAAAGACGTGCTAAAGCAGCTAAAAAACGTAAACAACAGAGGCAGTTTTTTCAAAAGCTGGATAAAACCGAAGAATGGGCTGAGAACAATTATTATAAACTGTCCATAACAAGCCAGAATGCAGGGCTGATAACTATTAACGGTTTCTGGAATGACTTTGCAAAAACAGACCCTGAAAAACCTTTTTATTCAACAAATTTTCAATATGCCACAAGAAATTTTTCAGAGATCATGATGGCTCTTTCTGTTCTGGATCTGCCATTTTCTTCCAAAACCCATGAACCCATAGTAAAAGATGTAAGTTTTTCTCTTAAGGCTGCCAGCCCAATAATTGTATTTCACAAGGAAATCAGAAAAGCTGCTTCCTCTGAAGAAAAAATACCAATTATGCTGAGCCAGAATTTTTTCAGGGCAGATGATCGATACAGGTATGTGGATAACGAAAAATTTGATAAATTTATAACAGACGAATTTCTTTTCCGCACTGCCTACGGATGCCAGGTAGTTTTAAGCAATCCTACATCTTCAAGGCAGAAACTGAGAATGCTGATCCAGGTTCCCCAGGGAGCAATGCCTTTGCAGAAAGGTTTTTATTCCAAAGGAATCCCATTAACAATCGAACCTTATAATACCAAAACCTTTGAATATTATTTTTATTTTCCAGAAACAGGCAGCTTTGACATCTATCCTGCCCAGATTGCAAAAAATGAAGCATTTATTGCCTCAGCCCGTGCTATTGAGTTTAAAGTAGTTAAAGAACTTACAAAAATTGACCCGGATTCCTGGGATTATATTTCACAAAACGGAACAAAAGAAGATGTTCTCAAATTCATGAGTACCCATAATGTAAACCGTCTTGATCTGAATAAAATCGCTTTTCGTATGAAAGATAAAAAATTTTTTACGCAAATCACAGGATTTCTCAAGTCTCTGCCTGTGTATAACAATACGCTCTGGTCTTACAGCATTTTTCACAATATGCCGGAACTTATTCCTGAATTTTTAAAACATTCAGCATATGCCAGTCAATGCGGAATGGTCATTGAATCACCTCTTTTAACCATAGACCCGGTTGAGAGAAAAACCTTTGAACACCTGGAATACAAGCCCCTGGTAAATGCAAGGGCACATCAGCTTGGAAAAGGCAGAAAGATTCTTAACAACCGTTTTTATGACCAGTATCAAAGATTTATGAGAAAACTGAGCTATCAGCCAGAACCTGACAGCAATGATTATCTTGCAGTAACTTACTATATGCTGCTCCAGGACAGGGTGGCTGATGCTCTTGCATTTTTCAAACAGGTTGATCCCCAGAAAATCAAATCTAAAATTCAATATGATTATGTTCAGGTTTACCTGGATTTTTACACTCAAAATACAGAATCTGCAAATCGCATTGCCCAAAAATATGAACAATTCCCTGTACCAAGATGGCGAAACCTTTTTAAACTGGCTCTGACCCAGCTTGATGAAATTCAATCAGGCACCGGACAGGACCAAAAAACCAAATCAGGAGCCTCGGAATTGATAGATGAAGAAGACAGGGAACAGCGAATGGAAAAACTTGCAGCCACAGAGCCGGTTTTCGATGTTAAAG
>JAUCGD010000468.1 GCA_030377945.1 Desulfobacterales bacterium HSG17
GTTGAAGAGTTAAATATGCTTGCCATAATGACAGATGACCTTTTAAAAAAAGTACTTGACGTTGAAAAGCCAGGAACTAATAAAACTAAAAATAAAAAACCTGAAAAAAACCGTAACAAAAAAACAAAGCCTGAAAAAATTGTAAAAAAACCTGTTCAAAAAAAAGCTGTCTTAAAAAAACCAGTATCCAAGAAAGCAGCACCTAAAAAAACAGCGTCCAAAAAATCAGTACCAAGAAAATCAGTAATTGATCGGGAAGGGCTTGTTAAAATTATAATGGATATGAAAAAAGAAGGAGCAAGTTTTGAAACAATTGCACAGTATCTTGAATCGCAAAAAATACCAACCTTATCTGGAAAAGGAAAATGGCGTAAGCAGTCTGTGCATAAACTATATCAGCAGTACAAATAACATTATTTTTCATTAGATTGGTTAATGTGCAATGTCTCCGAAATCAGTGAAAGGCATTTATCTGCTTGATTTTCAGGTACTGTGCATGAACCGGCTCCACGGTGACCGCCGCCGCCAAACTGAGATAGCATTTTTCCAACATTGACCTGGCAGTTTCGGTTAAAAATGCTGTGCCCCACTCCTATAATAATTTTGTCAGGAGTATTAATATCACGACGTATTTTTACACTTACAACGGTTTCAGGATAAATTGAATATACCAGGAACCTGTTACCCCTGGGAGCTTCATTAAAAGACCTGAAATCAGTAATTGATATATGACCTTTAATTTTTGTATTTTCCGTTAAAAGATTTTTAAATAATTTATTTTGTTCAATTACAATCTGACACCGCCTGTAAATTTCCTGTTCTTTATGTATTTCTATAACATCAGAGACTCTTAATAATTGAACAAGGCTGTTCCAATATTGCTCATCTGACTTATCAAAACCGGATAATGTCATGGAAAGGAGAATATAAGGATAATTTTCAGGAAAAAGAACCTGGTCAAGGGTCAGATCGGCTGCATCAATTCTATCGGTCTCCAAAACAAGTTCTTTGTAATCTTTCTTAAATTTATCTTTATAATAATTAAATACTATTCCGGCTGCTGAAGGGGCAATTTCAAAGGCCCCTTTAAAAGGTGTTTTCGGTTTATTTGTATAATGATGGTCAAACCACATGGAACATTTATCATGATATGGCAGGTTAGCAATTATATCTCCGGGATAAACATCAACCATACCCTTTTGCATTTCATTGGGTTCTACCCAGTAAACAGGCTCTGTAATTTCTTCTGCCTCATACAAAAGTGCTGCACATACAACTCCATCAAAATCAGGCCGCGTAACAATTCTCATCTTATCCTCCAAAAACAAATATTGAGATTATAATATTATTATGTTATATATTAATTAATAAGGTTAAAAAACATATAAACTATCAATTATATCTCTAACTAAATAAAAACACAAGCAGGGAATATATTATGGCACTTTTTCTTGTTCAGCATGGCATAAGTAATCCAAAAGAAATTGATCCGAATCAGGGGCTTTCGGATAAAGGTTTTGAAAAGGTTAAACTTATTGCAAAAGTTGCAAAAAATTATAATGTAAGGGCTTCCTGTATTCATCACAGCGTAAAAAAACGAGCAAAGCAGACTGCTGAAATTTTTGCAGAATCCTTGAATCCTTCTATGGGTATTATTGAAACTCAGGGACTCAAACCTATGGATGATCCCATAAGCTTTGCTGAAAACATAAGTGTACAGGACAATCTTATGCTGGTCGGTCATCTGCCGTTTATGGAGAAAATGGCCGCCTACCTTATAACAGGATCAATCAAAAAACCTGTTTTTAAATTTCAAAACAGCGGCATTGTTTGTCTGGATGAACTTCCTGAACCATATTTATGGGTTATAAAATGGGCTGTTATGCCTGAAATCGGATGATCTTAACTTGAAAATGAATAAGTCAGAAATCAATGATAAAAGTTTATACCGGAATATTCAAATAGCATTTGGCATAATAGTCATACTCTGGGTTATTTATGTTTTTGACTGGATATGGCCTGGAAATTTAAAAATTTACGGTCTCCGACCGCGTAATATTGATCATCTAATGGGTATTGTCTGCTATCCTTTTTTGCATGGCAGTTTTAAACACCTTATGGGAAATTCCGGGACTCTTCTGGTTCTGTTGATTATATCCCTGTCACTCAGCCCCAAAATGACATTTTATGCAGTTTTATTCATAATTTTTGCCGGGGGAGGAGCGGTCTGGCTATTTGGCAAGCCCAATACTGTTCATATCGGTGCAAGCGGTGTTATTTTTGGTCTTATGGGCTTTCTTTTATTCATAGGTATTTTTCAAAAAAAATGGAAGCCCCTTATCTTTTCTATTGTTGTATTTTTTGCTTATGGCGGTGTATTGGTCTCATTGTTTACCATCGTACCGGGCGTAAGCTGGAGCGGTCATTTCTGGGGATTTATTTCTGGAGTTGTGGCAGCATGGCTGATGCGTAAAACTGAAATTGAAGCCCAATCAAATACTTCAGACAAATACTAATGAATACATGTAAGCTATTCTTTCTTGACAACAAAGCTTTCTTCAGTTTATATTAATTGTCAAAGCTTATATTGAATTGTTCATTTATTGATTAACTATTGATTAAGA
>JAUCGD010000469.1 GCA_030377945.1 Desulfobacterales bacterium HSG17
ACTGCCCAGCGCATTGTCAACCATATACCCTTCTTTTTCACTCAAGTCTGAACTACGGGATGAAATATGAAAGGCGGTTTCTAGACCCTCTTGAGCGGGATCAGGTTTAAGATGAGAATAATGAAATTCATGACCGCGACAGATTTCATCTTTTTCACCCAGGATATTTCCCTTTGTAAAACATATTTTTCGATATCCCAGGGCGGAAAATTTAGTCCCCATCCGGGTCTCAAATGGGAATACACCGGCCATGGGCTTTATTTCTCCATTCGGTGTCTCCAGCGAACGACATAAATACATGAAACCGCCACATTCTGCATATATCGGCATCCCCTGCAGGGCTGAATTTCGTATGGCAGTTCTCAACCTATCATTTGCTGAAAGCGAATGGGCATGCAATTCCGGGTACCCGCCACCCAAATATATACCATGAATTCCTGAAGGCAATTCCTCATCTATTAAAGGTGAAAAATCACATATTTCAGCGCCCATGGACCGCAAAAGATTTACGTTTTCTTGATAATAAAAACAAAACGCCTGGTCACGGGGGACGGCGATTCTGACTTTTAGTGACTTATTTCCCACGGACGATAGATCAGCAGAAGCATCGTTGATCTGATGAGTGGCGGTTTGGGATAATAATGTCTCAAAATCAATGACATCTTCTAAGATATCAGCCATTTTCGTCAACCGAGACTGGGACAAGGGATGATCTTCCGCTGTCCATAAGCCGAGATGACGCTCAGGTAGATCAAATGCGGGATCACGGGGAATCCCGCCCAATACCGGTAGCGTTGTATAATTTTTAGCTGCTTCACGTAAATATTGAAGGTGCCGAGGGCTTCCCACACGGTTAAACATGACACCGGCAAACCGAATTTTTGGATCAAACCTTTCAAACCCCTGCAACAATGCCGCCACACTCCGGGCCATGCTTCGTGCATCCACAACAAGTACAACCGGCAAATCCAGCCATTTGGCCATCTGCCCGGTGGAGCCGTCTTCCGAATTCCACCCATAACCATCAAAAAGCCCCATAACGCCTTCCACAACACAGATATCCGCTCTTATGGAGTGTTCCCTGAACAGCTTATGATTGTAGTCTTTTGACATAAGCCAGCCATCCAGGTTGTGACTGGACTCACCTGTGACGGTACCGTGATGGCCTGGATCGATAAAATCCGGCCCGATTTTATAGGCAGCAATTTTTTTCCCTTGCCGGCACAGGGTATGCAGAAGGGCAAGGGTGATGGTGGTCTTTCCACTTCCACTATGGGGAGCGGCAATGATGAATCCGTTTTCCATAAAAAAATCCTTACAACCGGAAACCCGGATATAAGGATTACATTATCCTGATCCAGAAAAAACCTATCTAAAAGGTCCGGATTTCCACGTCCGTTTGTTTCCAGGCAGGTCTTCTGACTTATTCGGTTTGCAGTACACCGAGCCTTCCCTTCCGAGTGATGAGAGTCATCGTTAGAGTTAATTTCCCAAAAAAATTTAAAAAGGAAATCTACTCATGCTGGAAAGTGGCGGATCATCGCAAATACATTGCGGCGGGGGCAAAACTTCCCTCTTGAAAAAAGGGCCGAATTTACAGCGGCGGGACCGTTCTCGATTTTCACGGGATTCCCTATTAAGCTTCTTGCACCTGGCCGTTAAGGCTGATAACGAAATTTTGATGGACTGTCAACGGCATATAAAAAAACAAAATTAAAAGTGAGAGAAAGGTTTTTAATGGGTCACTCTCGTTTGTCCAATAACGCCTCTGCTTCTGCCATGGAATTTGCGCGTTCCATAATCAGTCCCACTTCTCGCGAAGCACGTTCAAAAAAATTTAAAGAAACAAATTGATCACCGGCAATTCGGACCACACGATGGGCACCGGTTTTTTTCAAGGCTTTTTGCAGACGCATAAGGTCCTTGGCACCAATTTGAGAATCGGATTGTAAATGCGATATATCACTGATGACATTAAACCCGGTTTTAAGTTTAATCATTTCCCGACTCATTATCTGCCGAATCTCTTTAACTTCCTCAGCAGTTATAAATCCGTCAAATTTAATATAAAGGCGATTATTTTGAGGATCTGCTTTACATTTGTACATACCCTTCTCTCCTTTTCAAAAGTTAATTCATTTTGCATTTAAAAGTATACTCTCGTATAGGTAGTCCCATCAATCAGGGAAAACCGGGATTTTGCAAATAAAATACATGAGATTCAGGCCAGTTGTCCCTCTTGCTTAGATATTTGCCTTTGTGTATAGGATTTCATCTCTCATAATTACGATTGGAAATTAAAATATGGTACCTTTGAAGCCAAATATTTCCTGTAAAATAGGTATGGTTACGATGCAAAATCCGGTTATGACCGCTTCCGGCACGTTTGGTTACGGCCAAGAGTTTGAACCTTTGATGGACCTTAATCGATTGGGCGGGATCATCACAAAAGGTTTATCATTGCACCCGTCTCCTGGAAATCCGGCCCCGCGCATCGCTGAAACTGCATCCGGCATGCTGAATGCCATCGGCCTTGAGAATATCGGTATTGATTTATTTATCAAAGAAAAACTGCCGTTTCTACGCCGCCTCCAAACCACGGTGTGGGCCAATATTTACGGTAC
>JAUCGD010000052.1 GCA_030377945.1 Desulfobacterales bacterium HSG17
GAGGACAGTTCAACAACCCAGGATGATATTGTCCAGATCCCTGTCTCGCCAATAATTCTTACTGCAGATACAGATGAAAACAGCATTACAGTCGGCACCTCTCAAAATATCAGCTTTACAGCAGAAGGTGGAACAGGGCAGTATATATGGGATATGAATTTTTCAAATGCCAATGATATTGATAAATTTGAATTTTCAAGTTTTGGAAGAAAAGGTGTTTTATCTTATAACGGCGGTACTATAAACTCAAAAACCATTACAATCCTTGTTCAAGACGGGTATGGTAATTTTGATAATACTATTATCAGTGTAAATAATTCTGAAAATACTCTAACCCTTGTATCAGATTCTGAATCTGAATCTGACAAATTCAGCATTGGGATTTCAGATACTATTGTATTTACAGCTTCAGGGGGGGCAGGTGAATATATATGGGGAATTTCTTATACAGCAGATATTCTGCCGGAGTCTTTTATCTTTTCAAGTGCGGGAAATTCAGGAGTACTAATTTATACAGGAGCTATTATTTCTTCAGGCACTATTACCGTAATTGTTAAAGATGAAATAGGAATGTCGGCACATACTATTATAACTGTTAACAGCCCTGAATCAAATATTCAGATTGAGATGGATTTAAAGGAAATATCAGTAGGTACAAAGGAAAGTATTGGGTTTGGAGTTGAAGGCGGAATTGGAGAATATACATGGCAGATAGAGTATTCATCGGATATTGAGAAAAACAGCTTCTCATTTTTAAAATCAGGTCAGCAGGCAGCACTTTCATATGACGGTGGACTTACATCATCAGGTACAATTACCATTATTGTTAAAGATGAGCTTGGAGCAACTGCTCATGAAATTATTACAATAAATAGTGATGAAACAGCTATCCTGCTTGATGCAAGTGCTGATGGTTTTTCCATTGGCACCCCAGGAAGCATTTTAATAAGTGCTTTTGGCGGTACTGGCAGATATACTTGGAAAACTTTATATTCATCCGGCCTTAATCAAGAGCGTTTTATATTTTCAAGCTCTGAAAAGAGTGCAACTCTGGCTTATGACGGTAGTGCAACATCTTCAGGCAATATTACACTTGTTGTGGAAGATGAACAGGGTAAATCAGGGCAGATAGTTTTTACAATAAGCAGCCAGGAATCAAATATTCAGCTTCAAGCAGATTCTACTGGTTTTGTTGTTGGTGTTCCCGGAGGTATTTCCTTTAATGCCTCTGGCGGTAAAGGTGTTTATTTCTGGAATGCTATTTATTCTGATACTCTTTCATCAAATATTTTTTCATTTTCAGGTTCAGGAAATTCAGGGAGTCTTACCTATGACGGCAGATATTCCCAGTCAGGTACAATCACTGTTGTTGTTCAAGATGAACTTGGAGCCTCTGCCCGAAGTATTGTGATCGTTGCTACTTCTTCATTATCAGGTATTCAGATAGAGGCTGATGCCAGTAGCTTTTCTGTTGGTACTCCTGGAAATATTGAATTTATTGTTAAAGGAGGCACTAATAATTATCAATGGAATCTCGAATACTTATCTGGAACTGTGAATAAAGAAAAATTTACATTTTCCAGTTCAGGAGATAAAGCCGCTCTTGTTTATGATGGCGGTATTACTTCTATTGGTTCAATGAAAATTAAAGTCAATGATGAGCTGAATAGATCAACACAGGTTATTATTACTATTAATGATCCTGAAGAAAGTATCCGTCTTGAAGCTGATGGAAACAGTTTTTCTATTGGTACGCCAGGAAGTATTTTAATAAATGCTTTTGGCGGTACTGCCAGATATGTTTGGAAAACTTTATATTCATCCGGCCTTAATCAAGAGCGTTTTATATTTTCAAGCTCTGAAAAGAGTGCAACTCTGGCTTATGACGGTAGTGCAGCATCTTCAGGTAATATTACACTTGTCGTGGAAGATGAACAGGGTAAATCAGGGCAGATAGTTTTTACAATAAGCAACCAGGAGTCAAAGATTCAGCTTCAAGCAGATTCTAACGATTTTGTTGTTGGTGTTCCCGGAGGTATTTCCTTTAATGTATCTGGTGGTAATGGTGAATATCAATGGAATACAGAATATTCTGATACTCTTTCATCAGATGCTTTCCAGTTTTCAGATTCAGGAAATTCGGGAAGCCTGACCTATGGCGGCAGGTATTCTTCACCAGGAACAATTACTGTACGTGTCACTGATGAGCTTGGTGCATCTGCACAAAAAATCATTGTAGTTAATTCTTCCGAATCAAGTATTCAGCTTGCGGCTGATGGTGAAAAATTCAGTATTGGAATTCCAAAAATTATTTTATTTACGACATCAGGAGGTACTGATAATTATGAATGGCGTATTTCCTATTCGTCTAAGCTTGAAACAAATTCATTTTCATTTTCAGCTTCAGGGGGTTCAGGAACATTAATTTATGACGGAGGCAATACAGGAACCGGGGAAATAATTGTTGCAGTTAAAGACGAGGATAACAATATATCAGAAAAAACGATAATTGTATCAGGAGGAGATATTAATGGTGTTCTTGAAATTCAGCCGGAAACTGTCGGAATTGGCGGAAAAACCCTTTGCATTTTTAACTTAAATTATCTGGAAAACGCCTTACCCATTCCTGGAAGCAATATTGTTTTCAGGATTGAACAGGGAGCTGCTGAATTTATTAGTTCAGCAGGGAAAAAGATTGGAACTTTTGTAGAAGCAGAAACAGATTTGGACGGCAAAGCATATATAAGAATTAAGATTGACAATGTTGAGGATAATATCGAAGAAAATACCAACGTTATTGTAAGTGCTTTTTCAGATACCGGGGTGTCTGCTACAAAGACTTTCAGTATAGACAGGAGTCACGGTATTATTGAATTTTCAGGTAATGGTAATATTGCATGGAATCACAACGGTTTAATGTTAATAGGAGAAAGATCATGGCTGCTTAATTTACAGCTTAGATATACTGATAAGGATGGAAATCCTTTGCATCACAAAGAAGTTGTTATAGATACATATCTTGAAACAAATAGCATTCAAGATGTTTCTTTTGGCAAAGAGCCTCTGAGTACCCCAATAATAACTGATGATAACGGTATTGCTGATTTTGTTTTAAAGGTAAGTTTATTCTATGATAGAGTTGAGGAACATGGAATAGTGAGGATTGGCAGCTTGGTTCTCACCGGAACTGGGGATAATGGCACCATGGGAAGTTTTGCTATTGCTTTTGATTCTTTTACACTTTTTTCTTCATTATCAATTGAGCCAGTATCAAAAATTGTAAGTGCAGGACAAACTATTGGACTTAATGCTAATGGAGGAACATCGCCTTATAAATGGCTTGTTAATGGTGAAGAGAATACTGCTGATATTGTTGATGAAAAAAGCTTTTTATATACAACACCAGATCCGGCTGTATCTGCTATAATTACTGTTGTTGATGCCGCAGGTAGTTCTGTTTCAGCAAATATTTCTCCGAAAGAATAATATTTTATTATATAGTACTCCAATTTAAGTTTTTCCAGGCACACTTTTTGCCTCGGTACAATCAGATTCTGTTACAGAATAATATTCTGATAAAAACTAAAAATGCGGAATGATATTCTGTGCTTTTGCATACAGCAAAAGATATGCCATGAAAAACCAAAATTGGATGACTATACTTACAATTTGTATCTATATTGTATAAACATAGATATAAACTACATTTAAGGTGTAAATTATGCGTACTAATGCCAAAGATATTAACCTATTTGATGGAGGACAAGTTGATCTATCTGTGAAAAATGGCGGTTTATTTGTTTTGCCTGTAAAGAAAAAATATTCGCTAATCGAACTTATTGAGGGGATCACAGATGATAACCTTCTTTCAGAGATAGACACTGGTTCCCCTCAAGGAGAAGAATTTTGGTAAATAAAAAATATGCTCCAAGGAATGGAAGGTATCAAAAGGCCATCTAAAACCCCTGCTTAAGAGCATTCTGTACAAATTTTATACTTCCGTCCAGAAGCATTCCCACAATTCCGATTGCAATAACTATGGCCATGAGCCGGTCATATTCCATTGTATCTCTTGCATCATTTATTATATAGCCCAGACCGCTTGAAATACCCAGGTATTCGGCTGGAACCAGCACAATCCATGCAACACCTAATGCAAGTCTCAGACTGGCCAGGATATGTGGTATTGAAGAAGGGATAATAATCTGTAAAATAAGCTGAATATCATTGGCTCCCTGGGTTCTTGCCATATTCATCCATTGAACATTGACCCTTGAGACTCCGAATGCAGTATTAAGTGCAATAGGCCAGATAGTTGCCATTGCAATAAGAAAATAAATTGCAGATTCAAATTCTGCAAAAACAAGAAGGGCTATGGGCATCCAGGCCAAAGGGCTTATCATTCTTAAGAACTGGATTGGCGGATAGGTAATCAACTTAAATCTATTATAAAATCCGATAAAAAGACCCAGAGGCAGCCCTAAAACAAAGGCTATGAGAATACCAAGCACCACTCTTCTCAGGCTGGCATATACGGAAAACCAGAATGTCTGGTCAAACAGCAGTTCATAAAAGGCTTTGATTGTTGGAATGGGTAAAAATCCGGTAAATTGCTCATATCCCGGTTGTGTGAAAATCAGGTAACCTGTTATACTCCATAAACATATGAATATAAATGTTCCGATAATACCAAAACCGATTTTTACAAACAGGCTTTTTCCAAATGAAACAACTTCCTGGGTTTTTAAATAACGAAATAAATATTGATAAATGCTTGGCATCTGTTATGAAATTTCACCTTTTTTCCCCGGTTTTTATTAAATCGTTCCTATGCAATCATTTTTGAGAAATCAATAAGTTTTATAATTAAACTTCTATAATCTCTTCCCGATCCCAGGGTGATTCTATATTGATTTCAGGGAAGTTATCAAAACCACCGAATTTGACAATAGCATTTTTAACAAATCTATCATCTGCTAAATCTTTTGCCACAAAATCAGGGTCAATTTTTTTGAGAAATTCAGCATTACCTTCCATAATAGTATCACGCATCTGCTCCACTATAAAAGCTGTTGCAGACGGATAAGGATAAGGTTGAAAGCCGATCCTGGAAATATTCCATTCAGGATGTTTTATTGCCTGGGGCGTGGTTCCTCTGCCATAGGTTTTAATATCATATCCGGTAAAGACCCTGACTAAGATTTTTTTAGGGACAGGCAGATATCCTTTTCCTTCACGGCTTAGAATTTCAGCAGTTTCTTCAAGATTATCTGTTATCCATAATTGAGCACGGACAATAGCGTTAACTACTTTCTGGGTATATTCAGGCTTTGTCCTGGGAAACCTTTCATTCATAACCACCACGCAGCAGGGATGATTTTTCCATATATCCCCTGTAAACCGCATTATACGCGCTCCGATTTTTATTTCGCTTACAGCATTAAAAGGTTCTGCCACAATAAAACCGTCAATTTTTTTTCCTGCCAGGGATATGGGCATTTCAGGAGGCGGAAGAATAAACAGATTAACTTCATTAGGCTTAAGTTTTACAGACTGGGGCTGGATTACAGGTTTAAGCCCGATTTTACGTAATCCTAACTGCAAGATGATATTATGCATTGAGTACCAGTATGGCACTGCAATCTGCTTTCCTCCAAGATCGGCAAATCCTGAAATTTTTGAATCAGCCCTTACTGTAATTGCACTGCCATTGGTATGATCCCATGCCAGTACCTTAACAGGAGCATGGTTTTTATAGCGCATCCAGATAGGAATGGGCAGGAGCATGTGGGTCAGATTAAATTTTCCTGTCATAAATGATTCTGTAAGGGTTGACCAGCTTCTAACCCTTGTGGGCATTGCAACCTGGAGACCTTCTTCCTGGTAAAAACCTTTTGCATGGGCAATAACTATGGGTGCAGCATCTGTTATGGGCAGATATCCGATACGAAGAACCTCGTCTTCACTTCCAAAAACAGGCATGGGGGACATGCTCAAAGATGCTAGCGCAGCAGCACCGGTTTTAATAAATTTTCGTCTGTTTATTTTATCCTGAAGCATAGCTTGTTTTTTCCCGAAAACCAACCAGGGTTTGTCTGAGTTTTTTTAAAACATAGGTTCTAAGTTTAATAAATAATGGATGTGAAATATCACGGGGATAGCCCAGATCAATATCAAACATATCAATAATTCTGCCTGGACGTCCTCCCAGCATTAAAATACGGCTGCCCATAAGAATGGCTTCATCAATATCATGGGTTACAAATATGCCGGTAAAATTTTCCACCTGCCAGAAATCAATAAGCTCTTTTTGCAGATGGGTGCGGGTAAATGTATCAAGGGATGAAAAAGGTTCATCAAGAAGCAGAATCTCAGGATGACCGATCATTGCTCTTGCAAGGCAGACTCTCTGGGCCATACCCAGGGAAAGCTCGGCAGGATACATTTTTTCAAACCCTGACAGGCCCATAGTTTGAATCCATTCATACACATGTTTTGAATTTTTTTTGTCACCTCTCAGTTTACAGCCAAACACAATGTTTTCTTCAATATTCAGCCAGGGCAGCAGGGCAGGCTGCTGAAATAGAATTGATCTCGAAGGATCAGGGCCTTTAATAATATTATTATCAACCCTTATTTCACCTTCTGAAACATCTTCTGTGCCTGCTATCATATTAAGCAGTGTTGATTTACCGCATCCGGATTCACCTAAAACCACAACAAAATCACCGGCAGAAATCTCAAAAGTTAAATTTCTCAGGGCAGGAAGCCGCTGACCTGAAGGCAGATTATAATTTTTGTAAATATGGTCAATCTTTATGGTCATTAATTAATTTTATTTTTATATTATATAGATTTTATACGGTTGGTCAATTTATACAACCGTAAATCATATGATTTATTCATAAGATTTATTAAGATTTATTAAGATTTATAATGATACTTTTTATTAATAAACTATCAAGAAGATGCTCGCAAGTATTAAAAAACAATTTTGATACTTTGTCAGGTTTGATACTTTGTCAGGGAGGATAAAGGGTGCTGAAAATAAAAAAGGGTTAACCTTTTCAGGCTAACCCTTTTTTATTATTTGTGGCGGGAGCGACGAGACTCGAACTCGCGACCTCCGGCGTGACAGGCCGGCGTTCTAACCAAACTGAACTACGCCCCCAATTAATTAGCATTTTAAAGAACTATTGAAAGATTTTCTGGTAGGCGGAACAGGGCTTGAACCTGTGACCCTCGGCTTGTAAGGCCGATGCTCTCCCAACTGAGCTACCCGCCCATTTGCGTCTTAAAACTGCCAGATATTTCCCTCAAAAGCGAGTGAGTATCTAACAGGATGTCTTATTAATGTCAAGCTTATTTTTACAAATAAATTATCTTTATGCAAAAAATCTTAATTAATTACTGTACTGTGAACAGGGCTGTCTGTCTTGTCTGACATTATTTCAATGGGAATATCCCGGTCTTCTTTTTTAACAGAGACAATATCTATGGCTTTCTGGGAATGCAGTGCATGGAATAGCACCTCATCCATATGCTCAACAGAAACAATTTCAACCTGCTTAGAAATACTGGCAGGGATATCCTTTAAATCCTTTTCGTTTTCCTTTGGAATCAGGATTTTTTTTATGCCTCCCCTGTGTGCTGCCAGAATCTTTTCTTTAAGTCCTCCTATGGGGAGAACACGGCCTCTGAGTGTTATCTCTCCAGTCATGGCAAGGTCTCTGAAAACCGGCCTCTGGGTAAGGGCTGATGCTATGGATGTACACATTGCAATTCCGGCAGAAGGGCCGTCTTTGGGTATTGCACCTTCAGGCACATGAATATGAATATCAATCTTTTCATAAAAGTCAGGTTCTATACCAAAGGATTCAGTCCGTGATCTGACATAACTGAAAGCTGCCTGGGAAGATTCTTTCATAACATCTCCGAGCTTGCCTGTTACCATCAGTTTTCCTTTGCCGGGCATGGTCAGGGTTTCAATACAAAGCAGTTCGCCTCCTACCTGTGTCCATGCCAGCCCTGTTACTATTCCGATCTGATCTTTTTCTTCAAGCTGTCCGTATCTGAATTTAGGAGGTCCTAAAAACTTTAATATGGATGTTTCCGTTATATTATAGCTGGCCTGATCTTTATTTTTTACATATTCACGGGCATTTTTTCGGCAGATTGAGGAAATCTCGCGTTCCAGATTCCTTACCCCTGCTTCCCTTGTGTAATGGCGTATAATATTATATATGGAATTTTTTGAAAAATTAACATCTTTGCCTTTAAGACCGTTTGCTTCTATCTGTTTTGATATAAGAAAATCTTTGGCAATATGGTATTTTTCATATTCCGTATATCCGGGAAGACGGATTATTTCCATCCTGTCCTGAAAGGGCAGGGGAATGTCAGGAAGAGTATTGGCAGTTGTAATAAAAAGTATCTCCGAAAGATCATAATCAAGATCCATGTAATGGTCATTAAAATTATAGTTCTGTTCAGGATCAAGTACTTCTAATAGTGCTGCTGAAGGGTCTCCCCTGAAATTCATACTCATTTTATCAACTTCATCAAGACAGAATACAGGATTGTTAACCCCGGTTTTTTTAAGAGACTGAATAATCTTACCAGGCATTGCACCTATATATGTCCGTCTGTGCCCTCTTATTTCAGCTTCATCTCTAACACCTCCAAGGGAAAGGCGGATAAATTTTCGGCCAGTGGCCCGTGCAACTGACTTGGCAATAGATGTTTTTCCGACTCCTGGAGGACCTACAAGGCAGAGAATGGGGCCTCTAAGTTTTTTTACCAGGGATTGAACTGCCAGGTATTCCAGAATTCTTTCTTTGGGTTTTTCCAGGCCGTAATGATCTTCATTAAGTATTTTTTCAGCATCATCCAGGTTTTTTCTGACCTTACTCCTGTCAAACCAGGGAAGAGAAACAATCCATTCAATATAATTTCTTACAACCGTTGCTTCAGCTGACATGGGTGTCATCTGTTTAAGCTTTTTAAATTCCTGGCGGGCCTTGGTCACAGCCTCTTTGGTCATGCGTTTACGTTTGATTTGATTTTCAAGTTCTGTCAGTTCTTCAGCAGCTTCTTCATCTGCACCCATCTCTTTTTTTATGGCACGCATCTGTTCATTCAGATAATAATTTTTTTGTGTCTTATCCATTTGATCTTTGACACGCACCTTAATTTTCTGATTCATCTGGAAAACTTCAATTTCCATCTTAATCAGTTTCAGCAGAAAAGCGAGACGATTGTTTGGCAATTCCGTTTCCAGCAATTTCTGCTTATCTTCAATCTTAAATGCAAAATGGGCAGCTACAGTATCGGCAAGTCTGGACGGTATTATAATATTTGAGACATTGTTAACCAGGTCTTTGGAAATACTTTTGTTTACTTTTGCATATTCTTTAAAGCTTTTAACAATAGTTCTGCTTAAAGCCACACTTTCAGCATCTGATATTTCCGATTCTTGCAGAGGTTCAACCCCTACCTGGAAAAAATCTTCATTTTTGATAAAATTGACTATACGTCCACGGCTTTTTCCTTCAACCAGGGCCTTTACTGTTCCGTCAGGAAGACGCAGTAATTGAAGAACAGTTCCTATTGTTCCAATCTTGCTGATGTCTTTTTCTTTAGGATTATCAATACCTGCGGTTTTCTGTATTGAAAGAAATACACTTTTCTCATTATTCATGGCATTGGCAAGGGCGTTTACTGATTTTGTCCGCCCTACAAAAAGAGGGGCCACCATAAATGGAAAGACAACGATGTCTCTCAAAGGCAAAAGAGGAAGTGTTAATTGTGAATTGTGTAAATCATCCTTACCCAGTATTTTTTGAAGATTTATCATTGTTGACTACTTTTGATGCATTTAAAAGTTTGTTGTTAATTACAAATGTTTAATTACAAATGCTTAATTACGATTTATGCCTGTTTTTTTGCCTGCTCAAAAAGAAGAATAGGTTCTTCATCGTTAAGCACCACATCTTCACCTATTACGCATTCTTTAACATTTTCAATAGACGGAAGATCGTACATAATATTAATCATGCAATTTTCCATAATGGCACGCAGTCCCCTGGCTCCTGCTTTTCTTTTTAATGCTTCATCAGAAATAGCAGAAAGAGCACTGTCAGTAAATCTCAGGTTAACACCTTCCATCTCAAAAAGTTTCTGATACTGCTTTACCAAGGCATTTTTAGGCTCGGTCAATATACGTATAAGCGAAGATGCGTTTAATTCCCCAAGTGTTGCAATAACAGGAAGGCGGCCTAAAAATTCAGGAATCAGCCCGAATTTAATAAGATCTTCAGGCTGAATTGCTTTTAATACTTCACCTATATTCTTATCCTCGGATTTTGAAATTTTTGCGCCAAAGCCCATTGCTTTTGAATCTAATCTGCGTCGAAGAACCTTGTCCAGTCCGTTAAATGTTCCACCGCATATAAAAAGGATATTTGATGTATCAACCTTGACAAAATCCTGCTGAGGATGCTTTCTTCCTCCTTTGGGGGGAACGCTGGCTGTGGTACCTTCGATTATTTTCAAAAGTGCCTGCTGCACTCCTTCGCCTGAGACATCCCTTGTAATGGAAGGATTATCGGATTTGCCTGCAATCTTATCTATCTCATCAATGTAAACAATGCCCTTTTTAGCCTTTTCCACATCATAATCTGCATTCTGGAGCAGGGAAAGTATTATATTTTCGACATCCTCTCCTACATATCCGGCTTCTGTCAGGCTTGTGGCATCAGCTATGGTAAAAGGAACATTAAGAAATCGTGCAAGGGTTTGAGCCAGGAGTGTTTTTCCTGAACCTGTTGGGCCTATCAAGAGGATATTGCTTTTCTGAATTTCAATATCCCCTGTATTGACGGAAGTATCAAGCCGTTTATAATGGTTGTAAACAGCAACGGAAAGCACTCTTTTTGCATCATCCTGCTCAATAACATAGTCATCAAGCATATCTTTTATTTCCCTGGGAATTAAATTTACTTCTATATCCCTTGCATCTTTTTCACTCTCTTCATCAATTATTTCACCGCATAACACAATACACTCATCGCAGATATATACAGCCGGGCCTGCAATGAGTTTTTTAACCTCATTTTGATTCTTACCGCAGAATGAGCAATAAAGAGTATCTCCTTCATCTTTCCTTCTCGCCATTATTTTTCCTCCAAAAGGTCCAGATTATCCAGATCATCCCGGTTAAGTATTACATGATCTACCAAACCGTAAACTTTGGCATCTTTACCGGACATAAAAAAATCCCGGTCTGTGTCTGTTTGAATTTTATCCAGAGCCTGACCTGTATGCTCTACCAGTATTTCGTTAAGAATGTCCTTCATTCGAAGGATTTCTTTTGCCTGGATGGCAATATCCGAAGCCTGGCCCTGGGAACCTCCCATAGGCTGATGAATCATGATCCTTGAATTGGGCAGGGAATATCGTTTGTTTTTTGCACCGGCAGCCAGTAAAACAGCTCCCATACTTGCTGCCTGTCCAATACAGACTGTTGCAATATTAGGTTTTATATATTGCATGGTGTCATATACTGCAAGACCTGCCGTAACTACCCCGCCTGGAGAGTTAATATAGAAATTAATGTCTTTTTCAGGGTCTTCGGATTCAAGAAAAAGAAACTGGGCAATAAGCAGGTTAGCAACCTCGTCATTAATGGCTGTACCAAGAAAAATGATTCTGTCTTTTAGAAGTCTTGAATAAATATCATAGGCTCGTTCACCCCTGCTGCTCTGCTCAACAACCATTGGTATTAAAGGCACTTATAAATCTCCTTTATTTAATAATAAAATTATTAAAACTAATTGTTATCTTTGTTTTCCTGCTCAACTTCCATTTCAATTTCTTCTATCTTACTGTTTTCTATAATAAGATCAACTCCCTTTTTTTCAAGTAAAGCATATTTTAAATTTTGCAGGTTGTCAGGGTTTTCTTTATAGAAGTCTTTTATTTCCTGCACAGGCTGATTAAAAGAAACACCCATATCTTCCATGCCTTTTTCCAGGTCTCCATCTGCCAGCTCAACTTTTTCATCAACAACTATTTTATCCATAAGTATATGGCGCTTAACCTGCTTAACTGCTACATCACGATATTTTCCTTTTAAACTTTCCCTGGTTATCCCCAGGTCTTCCATAGAAACATTGTGATAGGAATATGATCGTTCAGCCTCGGCAATTATATTTTCAAGTTCAGCATCTACCATTACTTCAGGTACTTCAAAATCCTGTTTTTCAAGCAATGCAGAAAAAATCTGTTCGTTCAGTTCCTGCTCAATTCTTTTATCATATCCCTGAACCAGGTTGTTAACAATTTCTTTTTTTAAAGCATCAAGATCAGCAAAAGGACCAAGTTTTTTTGCAAAATCATCATTTATTTCAGGAAGGACTTCTTTCCTGATCTCTTTTAATGTCAGGTTAAAAGAAATTGTCATGTTTGCAATTTTTTGATTTTTGTAATCTTCAGGAAAAGTGATAACAATATCTTTTGTATCTCCGGGTTTCATGCCTGTTATATTATCATCCAGTTCTTTTGAAATCTGGGAAGCCCCGATCTTCATGGTAAAGTTTTCGGTTTTTGGAGCATCTTCAAAAGGCTCGCCGTCTTTAAACCCTTCATAATCAATCAGGATATAATCATCTTGCTGTGCAGGGCGGTCTTCTTCTATTTTTAAAAGCTCAGCCTGATTTTTTTGAATGGCTTTTAGCTGAATATCAATTTCCTGATCTGTGGCTTTATACATATTTTTCTTAAGTTCAAGCCCCTTAAAATCAACATCCTCCAGCACAGGAAATAATTCAATTGTAGCATCAAATTTATATGCTTTATTATATTCAAGCTCCGGCGTATCAATCTGGGGATTTCCCACAAAGTTCATAAAATTATTTTCCTCTACTGCTTTTGCAAAGGAGTCTTGAACAAACCTGGAGGTTATGTCTGTATTCACATCTTTTTTAAAATGTCTTTCAAGAACCTGCCGGGGAATTTTTCCCGGGCGAAAGCCTTTTATTTTAGCTGTTTTATTAAGCTCTTTATAGGCTGTATTCACTTCCGCACTAACGTCTTTTTCAGGGATTTCTATGTGCAGTACTTTTTTAATACTGCTGATATTTTCAACACTGACTTGCATGATTTTCCTTTCTAATAAATCAAATGCCTGAAGCAAAAAGTATCTTCAGGCATTTTAGATTGAATATAAATTGGTGCGAGAGGGGAGAGTTGAACTCCCATTCCCTTTCAGGAGCTGGATCCTAAGTCCAGTGCGTCTACCAATTCCGCCACTCTCGCATATTTTTTTTAGGTTACATCTATAATTCAAATTATAACAATAAAAAACAGTTTCACAAAATAATATCAATTGTTATTAGTGTCAAGGAAAATTGAGAAAAGAAGCTGTTATAATGGTATTTTGCTAAAATATTGAAAGAATCAGGAAAAAAAAATAATATTAAAGCTTGCATGATAAAAAAAAGCATGTTATACGCCATTTCGTTCAATCGGGGCGTGGCGCAGCCTGGCAGCGCGTCTGCTTTGGGAGCAGAAAGTCGGAGGTTCAAATCCTCTCGCCCCGACCATTCATTTCTTATCATTCTTATAATGTATCCCTTTTTTATAATTCAAATAGTATGTATTCTTTTATCAGCCATATACTTTCCCGGTTATGCTGATGACAACCTCAAAAAATCGGGGATGATAAAACAATACACTTACAAGATTATCAACACTTTTCCCCATAATCAATCTTCATGGACCCAGGGTCTTGTTTTTGAAAATAATACTGTATATGAATCATTTATATACGAGTCAACAGGCCGTTATGGCCATTCATGTCTGTTAAAGGTTGAACCGGCAACAGGTAGAATTATAAACAGTATAAAATTAGATAAAAAGTTTTATGCCGAAGGCTTAACTATTATTAATGATAAGCTTGTTATGTTAACCTGGCACAGCCGTAAAGGTTTTGTTTATAATAAGGATTTTTCTCTGGATAAAACCTTTTCATATCCTTCACAGGGATGGGGGCTGACCAATGACGGAAAAAATCTGATAATGAGTGATGGTTCCTGTTTATTGTATTTTTTAAGCCCTGACACTTTTAAAGAAATCAGGAGAATCAGGGTGACAGAAAACGGGTTTTCCGTTAAAAGGCTTAATGAACTGGAATATATTGATAATAAAATATATGCAAATGTATGGATGACAGATAAAATAGTTATAATTTCACCAAAAACCGGGAATATAACAGGGTGGATAAACTTAGAGGGTCTTTTTCCTTTGGCAGAACGAAAAAATGCTGACAGTGTATTAAACGGAATTGCCTTTGATACAAGTCAAAAAAGATTGTTTGTAACAGGCAAGCTCTGGCCCAGGTTATTTGAAATAAAAATTATACAAAAAAATATTAAGGGTATAAGATAAATTTGTTTAGAAATCGGTTTGATAAAACAAGAATAACTTATGACTATAATTGATGTAATCAAACAAACTCCATTTATTTAATTGTGATTACAGGACACTGAGCCTCCATTATTACATATCTGGCATTGGACCCGAAGATAATTTTACCTACGCTGGATCTGCGCCTTACACCAATAACTATTTTATCGATCTTGTTTTCATCAGCATATTTAATAAGATCCTCGCCAGGGCCAAGTCCCCGAACAAGGAGATGGGTTTCGCAGGGGATTTCATTTTTGTTACAAAAAGATTCAGCATAAGCCAGGTCACGCTCTGCATTTTCAATCTTTTCAATATGATCTTCAGAACCCCCCTTTAGAGACCTTATTATATAAAGCGTTGCATTAAAAGCCTTTGCATTGGAGACAGCCTCGTTTAAAGCTTCTTTTCCTGAATTTGATCCGTCATACCCTAGCATAATTTTCATGTTATTACTCCTTGCGCTTTTGGTTAACTCTAAAATTTTCAAACAGCTATTTACAATATAATTAATAAAATTTCTAAAATAAATCCAGAGAAATTAAATCAGGACAAATTAAATTTGCCTATTTTTTTTTGTATAGGAAATTATAAAAATATTTATTCTTACCACAGAGGGCACAAAGTTTTTCCACAGAGAACACAGAGAGAGATAATTATTTGTTTTCTCTGTGCCTTCTTCGTGTTCTCTGTGGTAAAAAAAATGTAGTTCATGATTATTTTTTTTTTATTACAATATTTTTCTGTTTTTCCTTATTATTCCTGTTTTTTTCAACAAACAAAGATTGCCCGTTTTTTATGTCAGCTTCAGTATAATACATCAGTGTTGAATATGTTGAAGGGGTTGGTGTAAAAATTTGTACCTGTTCCGGATTGAATTTTAAAATCTTTTTGATGAATAGTTTAAGTTTAAACATATCATCAACAGTGCATCCTGGATGAGCTGCAATAAAATAGCATGTGAGATATTGTTTTTTCCCCAGATCGGAGTTTATTTTGTCAAATTGACGTTTAAAATCCATGATGGTTTTTGCACCGGGTTTTCCCATTAAGTCAAGAACCGAATCTTCTGAATGTTCAGGAGCTATTTTAAGCTGTCCTGAAATATGGTGGGCTGAAATCTCTTTAAGATATTGAGAGCCAAAAGCTTTATCCTTAAGAATAAGATCATGGCGTATACCTGAGCCTATAAAAACCTTTTTAACTCCGGGAAGGCTCCTGAGCCTTTTTAAAAGATTTATCTGCCTCTTATGACTGATCCTTAATTTTTTACAGATGACCGGAGCCATGCATCGCTTATCCCGGCAGGCTCCGCGTTTTGTTTTGTGAAGGCATTCAATTCCGTACATATTGGCTGTGGGGCCTCCAACATCATTAATAATACCTTTAAAATCCGGTTCCTTTGTTATACATTCAGCTTCCCTTATTATGGATGATTCACTGCGCTCTATGATCATCCTGCCCTGATGAACCGATATTGCACAAAAATTACATTCTCCATAACATCCTCTATGGCTTGTTATGGAATAACGAATAGTGTCAAGGGCTCGAACCTGACCAAGTTTCTTATAATACGGATGAACATCCCGTTCAAAATCAAGTTCATAAATATTGTCAAGTTCATCATTTGTCAAAGATTCCTGGGGAGGGTTATGTATAAGGTAACGAGTATCCTGCTTTTGATAAAAACCTCTGGCTGTCAGAGGATCTGTATTTTGGTAGAATATTTTAAATGCTTTTGTAAATTTGTATTTATCTTTTACAACCTCCTCATGTGCCGGAAGTTCAATATATTCTTCAGGAATTATTTTTCCGATATAACATATGCCTTTAATCTCTGTAATATCCTCTTTTTTACTAATTTTTTCAGCAAGCTCAAGTATTGTTTTCTCTCCCATTCCATAAACCAGAACATCAGCCCTGGCATCAAAAAGAATTGATCTTCGAACTTTGTTTGTCCAGAAATGATAATGGGAAATTCTGCGTAAGCTTGCTTCTATACCTCCGATAATAATGGGCCTGGCATCTTTGTAATAGCGCCTGATTAAATTAGTATAAGCAATAACAGCAAGATCAGGCCGTCTGTTATTTTCCCGTCCTGGGGTTAAATCATCTTTTTGGCGTCTTTTATTTGATGCTGTATAGTTTGACACCATTGAATCCATACACCCGCCGGTGACACCCCAAAAAAGTTTTGGTATTCCCAGCCTGGAAATATCATTTTTATCTGAAATATCAGGTTGTGCAATAATACCGACTTTGAAACCGGCATTGATTAATACCTTGCCGATGACAGCTACGCCAATATAGGATGAATCAATATAAGTGTCTCCTGTAATCAGGATTATATCAAGTTTGTTCCATCCAAGTTTTTTAATTTCTTCAGAAGTTGTAGGTATAAACATAGCTCAATTCATTATTTATTATCTGGTTTTCCTTTAAGTTTTCCCCCGGGAATAATTTTAAGATAGGGAGGAAAACCGGTATTGTTGTCAGGCTGGGCAACCTTGCCGATACATTTTAAAAGATAGTCGATTTGCTCCATAACAACAGGAGTCTGCATTTCCTTAGGGATTGTTTTAACAGCCTGTTCAACCCTTTTTTCAACAGCAATTGGAAGGTCGTCGGATAATTCAGCCAGCACAGATAAAATTATGGATTGTGCAATGGTCAGGCCAATGACCCTTTCATTTAGTTCATTTAAAAAATTATCCCTGTCAACAGTTTTATTCATCATAAAAAAATACTTTCAAATAATTAATTTAGTATTAAGCTTAAGTCTCCCTAATCAAATTTTTTTTCTAAATATCAAAAATTTTGAAAAATTAATATTATTTTGTGAAAAATACCCTTGAACCCTTATAATTAATATTTATTTTATAGTTATAATAAGATAAAAATGCTATGTTTTTTGAACAACCATAATTTAAGGTGGCAAAAATGGAAGAAAAAAAAGTATTTATCAATGATGAAGGCATTGCTGTTGTTACCTGTCCGGAGTGCAATACATCAAAAAATATGGATGCCCGGAAATATAGAAAACTTGATAAAGCTGTTCGGGCCAAGGTAAAATGCAAATGCGGCAATACATTTCCCGTGCTTCTTGAAAGAAGGAAATTTTTTAGAAAAGCAGTGAAACTGACAGGTAAATATACTGTAAAAGGCGAAAAAAGTTCCGGAACCATGATAGTTGAAGATTTATCCAGAACCGGATTGCATTTTACACTAAGGCTTCCTCCTCGATTTAAAGTTGATGATAAAGTTATAGTTGAATTTGATTTAGATGATAAGAAGAATACATTTGTATCAAAAGAAACTGTAATTAGAACCATTTCAGGAATGAATGTCGGCGCTGAATTTAATACAGTATCTTCAAGTGATATTGAATATGATAAAGCTATTGGTTTTTATATGATGTATAATTAATTTATTTAAAATGAAAAGTTCGGTCTTATTCTTTGCAATTTTTCATTATGCAATTTTTTTTGATCGGTTTATACTTATAAAAAACGGCCAGTTTTTCCGGTGAGGTTCCCACAAGATATAATATCATTAGCAGCCAGTTTCTCAAGGTTCCGCAAAGAACTCCATCTGTTTCCCAGCGCCGTGATGAAGTAGAGACTTTTAACGGAAGAGTTATAATTTTTCTTCTATGCTTTTTTATGCGGCCCATAAAATCAACATCTTCCATAATTGGAATTTCCTGAAAACCTTTTATACTGAAAAAATAATCCTTTTTTACAAAAATTGCCTGATCTCCATACGGAACCCCGGTAAGACGGGATCGGATTGAGGCTGTTTTCTCAATTATTCTATAATATTTTATTTCTGAATTTATCCCCAGATCAAATGCTCCTGCAACAATATTATTTTTGCTCAGTGAATAACAAATTAGCTCAAGCCCATTAACCGGTAAAAAAGTGTCTGCATGTAAAAAAAGAAGTATTCTGCCTGTTGCCTGTTTTGCTCCCGCATTCATTTGAATGCCCCGGCCTTTGGGAGACGAAACTTTTATAACTCCTTTATGGT